>CAMLOC010000286.1 GCA_946481465.1 uncultured Shinella sp.
TCGATGCCATCGGCCTCGCCGCGGATGATGCGCCTCACGGCTCCCTCGATCGCCTTTAGCGAATAGCCGTCGATGGCCATGCGATAGGCGCCGGAAACCCCGTTCGCCTCGCCTCGATCAGCGGGGAACGCGGTGAACAGCGCCCGGAGCGCTGCCGTAGCCTCAGCCTGCGATGCGGGGGAAATGTTCGACATTGCCGAAGAACCTGTCTGCTTGGTGGTTCAAGTCGTCCAAGGCGGTGTTTCGTTTGGCTTGGCGAAAGGGCGGGGCTGGTCGCGACAGCGAGATCGACCAGTCGCTTTCCCAGAAGCGGCCGTTCAGCCACGCTTCAGCGGTCTTGACGAACTCGGTCCCAGTCTTGCCGGTGGCGTCGCAGTGCTCAGCGTAGCGCCGGGCGCCGTCGATGATCGTCTCAGGGCTGACACCAGCCTTCACAGCCGAGCGGAATCGCGTCTCAGCGTTCTTCCGGCTGTTGCCGCCCTGGCGACGGGGGAAGGCTTGCCAAAACGAGGGGAACCGGTCGTCGGAATTTTTGCTGGGCGGGGGATTATAGGGGGTGGGGTTTAGACTAACCTCTGTCCTATCAAGGTTAGATAGAGGGTCATTTAGGGGCGGGGGTGTCACGCCCTGTCCGTCGCCGTCACGCTCTGTCCGCGTGACATCGCGTGACTCCGCGTGACGTTGACGACGCTTGCGGACTGCATCCTTCGCCCGCTTTTCGGCCTTCCTCTGCTCGGCCTTCGCCAGTTCATGCTTGAGCAGCGCGGCCATCTGCTCACGCGTCAGGCCAGCCGCTAGCATGGCGTCGATCATGTCGGGGCTCATCGCGCCACCCCGCAGTCACAGCGCCACATGAGGACGGACCATTGGCCATGCGCGCGTCCGAGGTCACCAGCGACCATCCAGCCGCGAAGGTGGAAGGCCTCTACATCGCCATGGCGGACGAATTGGAAGGTGCCGGTGCGGGTCATGCGGCCTCCAGTGCGAACAGAGGCAGGCGCTGGTCAGTAGCCGCAGCCGGGAGGTCTGCATCCGTCATCGGGAAGCGTTTGACGTCCTGTTTCCACAAGCGGGAATAGACCGGGACGAACGCCTTGGGCTTCCGGCTAGGCTCGAAAATGAACCATGCGAAGCACTGGCCGGCGTTCGAAAGCTTCGGCCCCTCGTAGCCTTCCCGATACATCATCGGCAGCCTGTCCGCGATCTTGATGATGCGCGAGAGCCCGACGTGCCGCCACCAGTTGTGCCGGCCGGCGGACTCATACCAGGCGAAGCGCGCGAAGATCGCGGTGTACTGCGTCAGTCGCGTAGCGCGCTCTGTGAATTCCTCGACGCCTCCGGCACTGCCATCGAAAGGCGGGTTCGTGATAATACCGTCCTCATCGCAGCGCGTCACTGTGAGGAAATCGCAGAGGCTTGCATCAGGGCAGCCGCGGTCAACGATATCCGTTGCCCTCACCGAAAAGCCGCGATTGCGGAGCGGCAGTACCAGTGCGCCATTGCCGCATGCGGGCTCCAACAAGCGCTGCGGCAGCTTGCGCCCCTCGGCACACCACAGCGGCGGCAGACAGGCATATGGCGAGGCGTAGAAGTCCAAGCCGCGCTCGGCGCGAGCGGCGGCCTTCGGCATTCCTGCGGTGCCGTGGCGCGCTTTGCTCATGCGGCCTCCAACGGCTCGGGGACGGCGGGGCGGGCAGAGCGAACAACGCCCCATGCTTCGAGCACCCGGATAGGCTCGTCGCGTCCGTAGGTGATGGCGTGAGGAACGCCGCTCAGCAGGCAGATGTTGCCGAAGGTGATCTGGTGGCCGCTGACCTTGCCCTTCGCGGTCTTGATCTCGATCCACCCGGTTCGGTCACGCAAAAACGGGCCGCCGATGACGATGAGGTCGAACAGGCCACGGTGAAGGCCGGGCTGGCCCATGGCCCCCGCATTCGGGATGGCGGCCACCAGCGTTCCCGGCAAGCCGATGGCGCGCCAGTGAGCCAGAACGGCCGATTGGATTTGCTGCTCGGTCATTGGCCGGCACGCTCCCGGTCGCGCGAGCGTGCCAGCGTGTTCGCTATGACAGCCTCGGGCTCGCCGACGAGGGCTCCGATCTCGTAGGTGTCGAAGCCCATGCCGAACAGCAGTACGATGGCGTCGCCCATCAGAAGGCGATGCTGCTCGGCTCGGGAGCGATGCAGGACGCCGGCAACCGCGCCGACCGAAAGACCGAGGCGCTTCGCAATCATGCCCTGCGTGTAGCCGGCCGCCGAAAGCAGATGGATCTGATGCTTGCGCGTGCCTGACAACTGGACCGCCATCGGCATGCTCGGGCGTTTCTGCGGCGGTCGCGGCAGCGGCGGGGCGATGCCGCTGAGGCGCGCCATCCTCGCCTTGTGAGCGGCGTGCTGCTCAGCGAGTGCGGGAACTAGGTGGCTCATGCTGCTCTCCCGTAAAACCAGCAGCCAAGCCGATAGGAGGCGGACAGGACGCCATCGAGCGGCCACGCCCACCATTTCGGGCGGTCAAGCGCATCGTCGTGATAGGCGCTATCGGGCAGGGCATCCCAGCCGCGAAAGCTGATCTCGCAGAAAATCCAGCCGAGGGAGTCGCTCATGCCTGCCCCCTCATCCTTGCGAGGCACGCCCGAGCCGTTTCCAGCGCAGTTTCAGCCTCGCGATAGTCGTCGTGAGACGGGCCAAAGCCCATAGCCGCCAGAAGCTGTTGATCGTGCTCAAGGCGCTTGATCTCCTGCTCGATGTCCGCCAAGGCGGCGTCGATGATCCGCTGGCGCACGTCGTCGCGAACTCGCTGGACGCGCATGCGGACGATGTTGGCGAAGGTGCCGGGCGTGGCGCGTACCCGACGCGCTACCCTGGCAAGAGCGGTTTCGGCGCATCCGCCAAGGCGTTCCTGATCCCTGCGGATCAGGGCCTTGGAGAAATGCGCGAGGGCGGCGATAGCCATATCACGCGACTCCGTACTCTGGCTGATTTGACCGGATATCCGGCGATTTCTGCTCGTCATGACGTGCTCCTGTCTGAGGACAGGAGGGCGCATGGCCGAGCACATCGGGACGGTCCTGACGCGGGTTTTGGCGAACTGCCGCGTCAGGATGGACAAGAGGAAGAGAAAGGCCGGCGCTGGACGCGATGCCAGCGCCGGCAGTGAGCCGCGAGGGATGGGAGGAACGAACCTCGCGGGAAAGGAGCGGGCGGCGCTCCGGGGTGCACCCGGCAGCGAGCAACCCCGCCGCGCAGAACGCCGCCCTACGGCCGCCCTGAGCGGCAGCCGATTGGAAGCTGCTGAATGATGGAGAGAGGCGCGGCATCAGGCGGCTCGCCGCTTGCGCCGCGCCCGGAAGGCCGTCTGCATCTCTCGGTAGGTGGGGTCCGCCCAGTTGGCCTTGTGAGCGGCGGAGAGCCGAGCAATCCGCAGCGCCTTACGGCCTTCTGTGGTCATCTCGGCAGCGATGACGTAATCGGGCTTGACGTTCAGCCCGAGCCCGCGGCGGTCGTCGACGAATGCGGTAAGATCGCCTTCGTTCCGATACCATTCACGGTGAATGCAGAGCACGCGGAAGCGGGCGTGCAGGCCGCGCTCCTCCTCAGGGGAGCCCCCCCATTTCGCTATCAGCCTTACCGGCTGGGGCGAACTTCTATCGATGGCCTCGCGGCGCCTCCACGGATCGTCCGAGCACCCGATTTTGATCTCGCCAGTGGCGGCTTCGAGCAGGTAGACGAATTTCATTTCGCCCCCCTCTCAGGGTTGGCGAAATGATCAGGCCGCAGTTTGTGCTTGGGGATGCCGGTTGCGGCGGAAACCTTCTCGACACGGTCGAGCGGGATCGGCATTCGCCACTTCGTCCAGCGTGTGACCTGGGATTTGTGGACCTCGGCTGCGCGCGCCAAAGCGCTTCGCGTGATGCCGAGGCGGTCCAGTTCGGAGGCTAGGTCTAAGCTCATGATTACGCATGTTGCGCAACCTGCAACTGAAAGTCAAGCCTTTCGGTTGCGCACCTCGCTAACGACGCAGTTGCGTGATGGCGTTAGCGTTTGCGGCATGAACGATCATGTCCCGACGATTCATAAAAGCCGCCAGCCGCGCCGCCCCCATTACGTCAGAGAATGGGCGGAAAAGCGGGGCATGCGTCCCGTTGACCTCGCCACAGAACTCGACGTGGACAAGAGCCTGGTCAGCCGCTGGTATCAGGGATCAACGCCAAGCGAAGAGTCGTTAAGCAAACTCGGGGCGCTCTTCGGCGTCGAGCCTGAATCGCTCTTCCGCGATCCCGACGAGGATTGGCTTGCGCGATTGTTGCGCGGGCGCGACCGCGAAGAAATTCAGCGCATTATCACAACAATTGAGACGGCTTTTCCTCGGAAGGCTGGCTAGGCCCTGAAGGGCGCCCAGGGAACTGCACCACGTCGGCCGTCCCGACGTAGCCTTGCACGATCTCAGTCACATACTGCAAGGTTAGCTGTGCCTCTGCGCCGTCGCTTGGTAGCTGCGCGGCAATCACGATCGCCAGCCTTCTCAACTTTCTGTCGATATCGCTGGGGATTTGGCCAGATGAAGGCGTAGACCAGCCCATCGCACCCCCCCCCTTCAGGAGCAATTTTAGTAAGTTGTCTGAATTGTGACAACGCTACTGCCGGTGGCAGTCCTGCGCAATAGGGGTAGTCGCATATAGCGGTTGCGAGTTGCGCAATTATTTTCAGGGAGCCCATTGACATCGGTTGCGTGTTGCGCAACTATGATCCTCATCAACTGATGAGGCCCCCGATGTCCGCATATCCCTTCTCGAAGAAAGTTCAGCCGGTCGGCCAGCGCAAGCACGACAATGAGCCGATCAACATCAGCAACCTGAAGCCCTACCGGACGGCGGCGCAGAAGGCCGAGGCCCGCGCGACTGCCAAGAAGGGAAGCGATGGCGCGTGGCGGTCGCCCGCCTACGTCACGATCCGCCCCGATCAGATGAAGTCGGCGTAAGCGCCAGCCCATCACCGGAGAGCATCCCATGCCCGAGACGATCACGATCATCCCCGAGCGCCTTAGCCTGATCACGGCGCTGCATCACGGATCGCATGAGGAGAACGACGAGGCCCGCGTCTGCGCGATGGAGGCGGTCGCCTTCGTCGCCGGGGAGCCTTGGTCGGATCATCCGCAGTGTGCCTGCCCGATCATCAGCGCCTTCATGCGGTCATGGAACGACGGGCTGCCGGACGCCGAGCGCGCCATACTGCTGCCGCTGATTCCTAAGCTGGTAGGCACGCGCTCGACGAAAGCTGTCGAGGCCAAGCGCGCCACCATGGCCGCCGATTGGTATGTGAGAACGTTCACGCCGGCATGGCTTCGGATGGCTGGTCTGAATGGGCATGCTGACACGCTTGCCTCTTTCCCCGAGATCGCGAGCTTCGCAAAGACACCTTCGATCAGGCCGGCTTTGGAAGCCGCACAGAAGGACGCTTATGCAGCGGAGTCGGCAGCGGAGTCGGCAGCGTGGTCGGCAGCGGAGTCGGCAGCGTGGTCGGCAGCGTGGTCGGCAGCG
>CAMLOC010000287.1 GCA_946481465.1 uncultured Shinella sp.
GGACCCGTCGGTGCGGGCGCCGGCGACCATGGAGGCGTTGGCAGCCCTGGCCGCAAAGGCGCGGCTGGCGCGTGCCACCTGCACGAAATCAGGGCTGGGATTGAGCCCCGTCAGCGGCATCTGGTTAGCCTTGGCCGCATAGCCATCTGGGTAGATGTCGGTGACCGAATGGCGCACGGCGGCCCATTCATTGTTGTTCATGACGATGACCAGCAGAGGCAGCTCGAGTGCTTCGGCGATCTGGTGGCAGGCGACGGGATTGGCGAACATGTAGGAGCCGTCGCCCATGGTGGCGACGACGAGCCGCCCGCGCCGTGCAAGCTGCATGCCGAGCGCGGCGGGAAAGGACCAGCCGAGGCCGCCCGAATGCGGCTCCTGATACCAGGCCTGGTGATGGGAGAGCGTCATCGGCGAAAGCGGGCAGCCGAGTTCTGAAAGCACGGTGGCATCCCGGCCTGCCAGCGCCTCGGAAAGCGTCAGGCTGACGAAATCCTTCGTCATCGGCGTGCCGCCGCCGCGCCGGGCCGTGTCGAGCACGGCGGCGCGGGCTTTGCCGTTGCGCGCCGCCACCGCCGCCGCGCGGCTTTCCGCCCGCGCGCGATGGGCGGGCAGCAGCGGATCCATCGCCGCCTTCAGGGCGAGGAGGCCGGCGTCCGGATCGCCGACGAGCGTCACGTCGGAGCGGAAGTAGCGCACCGGCTGGCGCTGGTAGAGCGGGTCCTGGGCAAGCTGGATGACCTTGCAGCCGGGCCGTAGCGCATGGGCATCCGGCGACCAGGGCGCCAGCGCATCGAGGACCAGCACCAGGTCGGCCGCCTCCAGCAGCGGCCCCGGATCGGCCGGCGCGGCCATCGGATGGTCCGTCGCCATGGCAAGCTGCACCGCCCAGTACTGGCAGACGGGAATGCCCCATTCGCCCGCAAGCGCTGCGAGGGCGGCGAACCCTTCGGCCGAGCCCGCGCCGCGCTGCGCGAAGATCACCGGGTTTTCCGCCGCCGCGAGAAGAGCGGCGGCCTGCGCCACCGCTTCGGCCGCCGGCGCGGCGACGGCGGGCATCATCGTCGCAGGCGCCGCGAGGCCTTCTGTCGGGCAGGGCTGGCAGAGCACCTCGCGCGGCAGGCTCATATAGACCGGCCCGCGCGGCGTGGACGTGGCGATGGCATGCGCCCGGTCGACCATCTGCGGGATATGCTCGGGAAAGCGCAGCTCGTCGTCCCACTTGCAGGCCTCGCGCACCAGCGCCGCCTGGTCGCGCATCTCCTGCCCCCAGCCGATCGGCACGGTGCGCGAGCCCTTCCGCCCGCGCTCGGTGACCGGCGTGCGGCCGGAGAAGAGCAAAACCGGGACATGCTCCATCGCGGCGTTGATCGCGCCGATGGCGCAATTGGCAAGGCCGACATTGGTATGCGCCATCACCGCCTGGGCGCGGCCGGTGGCGAGATAATAGCCGTGCGCCATGCCCATCGCCGCCGATTCATGCGGCATGACGAGCGCCTGCGGCAGGGCGATGCCCTTCGCCTCCGCCTCGGCGAGCCCCTCGATGATCGGCGGGAAATCCGTACCGGAATTGGCGAAGATATAGTCGATGCCGACCGCCTTCAGCCGGGCGAGCAGCGCGCCGCCCGCCGTCATTGCCGGTGCTCCGGCAAGATCGTCTTCCGCCATCGGAACCTCCCCCGTCATGCGGCAACCTGCCCGTGACGGCCGGTCTCCTCGAACCGGGCGGCACAGGCTTCAGACGGTACTCTGACAGGCGGGGCGGTGATGTAAAATGAAATGCCGGCCGCGATACATAACGAAAGCCGTATGAATTGCGCTTGGAATTCCTTTAGTGAAGCCCGCCGACGCCGAGCAGGGTTTCGACCGTGTGCCGGTCGGCGGAGAGCGCTGCCGGGGTGCCGGTCCAGGCGATGCGGCCGCGCTCCAGGATGATCACATCGTCGGCGAAATCGAGTGCGCTCTGGATGCGCTGCTCGACGAGGAGGATGGTCATCTCGCCGGAGGCCGCCAGCGTGCCGAACGCCGCCATCAGCTCCTCGCAGATGACCGGGGCAAGGCCCTCCAGCGGCTCGTCGAGCAGCAGCACGGAGGGCTGGCCGAGGATGGTGCGCGCCGTCGTCAGCATCTGCTGTTCGCCGCCGGAAAGCTGCGAGCCGAGGTTCCGGCGCCGCTCCTTGAGGCGGGGAAACATGGCGTAGGCCTCCTCGATGGCCGCACGCGGACGGCCCTTCAGCCCGACGAAGAGGTTTTCCTCCACCGTCAGCGTCGGGAAGACGTCGCGCGATTGCGGCACGTAACCGAGGCCCTTCAGGGCGCGGGCGGAGCTGCCGATGCCCTCGATCGCCTCGCCGCCGAGGCGGATTTCGCCGCCATAGCGCTTCGTCTGGCCGGCGAGCGTGGCAAAGAGCGTGGATTTTCCCATGCCGTTGCGGCCGAGCACGGCGAGCCGGCGGCCGGCCTCGGCGGCAAAGGAGATATCCTCCAGCACCCGCGTCGGGCCGTAGCCGGCGGAAAGACCGGATATTTCAAGCGACGCTGCGGGCATCGGCATAACTCCCGAGATAGGCCTGGCGGACGCGGTCGTCCTTCGTCACCGCGTCCGGCGATCCGTCGAAGATGATCTCGCCCGCCGCCAGCACGACGACGCGCCGTGCGAAGCGGAAGACGAGGTCCATGTCGTGCTCGATCATCAGCACGGCCAGGTCCGCCGGCAGGTCGGCGATGGCCTGCTCGATGCGTGCCGTATCGCTCTGCGGCACGCCGGCGGCGGGCTCGTCGAGCAGCAGGACCCGAGGCTTGAGCGCAAGGGCAAGCGCAAGCTCCAGGAGGCGTTGCTGGCCATAGGCGATCTCGCTGACGCGGTGGCGGGCAAGATGGGCGATGCCGAGCCGGGCGAGCAGCGCATGCACCTCGTCCATCACGTCGGGCATGGCGCGGTGGCTGGCGAACATGCGGCCGGACCGGCCCTCGCGCTGCAGGATGGCGAGCGCGACATGCTCCTCCGGCGTCATCTCGGAGAAAAGCCGCGTCACCTGGAAGGACCGCACGAGGCCGCGGCGCACGCGCTCCGTCGGCCCGAGGCGGGTGACGTCCTCGCCGCCGAGCGCGACCGTGCCGGAATTCGGCAGGAGATTGCCGGTGACGAGGTTGACGAAGGTCGTCTTGCCGGCGCCGTTGGGGCCGATCAGCGCGACCCGGTCGCCCGGCGCCATCGAGAGGGAGACGTCATTGGTGACGGCGAGGCCGCCGAAGGTTCGCTTCAGGTTGCGGACGTCGAAGATCGCGCTCATCGGTCCTTCCTCCCGCGGCGTTCGAGAAGGGCGGCGAGCGAGCCGTAGAGCCCCTTCGGCGCGAAGAGGACGACCGCGATCAGCAGCGCGCCGACGATGGTGAGCCAGTGGAACGGATTGGCCGCCGAGACGACATCCTCGAACCACAGGAAGGAGAGCGTGCCGACCAGCGCGCCGTAGAGCGAGCCGGTGCCACCGAGAACAAGCATGACGAGGGCTTCGGCCGAAAGCGTGAAGGACAGGCTGTCGAGGCCGACGACCTGTGTCGAGATGGCGTTGAGCGCCCCGCCGGCCCCGGCGACGGCGCCCGATATGGCATACATCCGGATCAGCGTGCCGTGTACGGAGGTGCCCATGGCGCGTACCCGCAGCGGGTCCTGCTTGATGCCGCGGCAGAGCATGCCGAAGGGCGAGCGCACGATCTGGCGCAGGATGACGAAGATGGCGACGAGCAGCACGATGCCGAAGACATAGGCCGTGCGGCCCCACAGGTCAAACTGCCACAGGCCGAAGACGGGATCCGGCATGATACCGGCAAGACCGTCGCTGCCGCCGGTCCAGCCGGACGCCTTGTTGGCCGCTTCATGGGCGAGGTGGACGATGGCGATGGAGAGCACGAGCTGCGGCAGGCCGTGCGCCCGAAGCACGACGACGCCGGAAACGAGCCCCGCCAGCGCGCCCGCGACAATGCCGACGGCGAGCATGGCGATCGGATCGGTGATGCCGAAATGGGCCGCCGCGATGCCCGCTCCATAGGCCCCGGCGCCAAAGAGCGCGGCATGGCCGAGCGTCGCCACGCCGCAATAGCCGGTGACGAGGTCGAGCGAGAGGACGAGGAGCGCGATCGCCGTAATGCGCGTCAGCAGCGCGAGATTGTTCGGGAAGAGCAGATAGCCGAGGACGGCGACGGCGAGGATGACGAGGACGCCGATCGCGTCGCGCGTCAGCCGGGCGCGGCGGTCATGGGCGGCGGAAAGGGTTTCGGTGTTCATGGTCAGCGCCATCACTTGGCCCTTCCGGCAAGGCCGCGCGGGAAAATCCACACGATGGCGATGACCGCGAGATAGAAGAAGAACTCGCCGAATTCCGGCATCAGGTAGCGTCCCGTTGTGTCGATGGCGCCGAGCAGCAGGCAGGCGGCGAGCGCGCCCGGAATGGAACCCGCCCCGCCGACCGAGACGACGACGAGGAAGGTCACCATGTAGCGCAGCGCGTAATAGGGCTCGATCGGCAGAAGCTCGGCCCCGACGACGCCCCCGAAGGCGGCAAGGCCGACCGCGACGGCAAAGCTGACGGCATAGACGACCTCGGTCTTCACGCCGAGGGCGGCGGCCATGGCCGCGTTGTCGACGGCAGCGCGCAGCTTCACGCCAAAGGCCGTGCGCTCGATGAAATACCAGAGGCCGAGCGCGACCGCGACGCCGCAGGCGATGACGAAGAGGCGATGCGCCGAGACCGTGCGGAAACCGAGGCTGACTGGCGCGCGCAGGCTTTCCGGCGTCGGGATGGTCTTCAGCGTCGGGCCGAAGACATAGTTGGCGATGCCGATGACGCAGAAGGTGATGCCGATGGTCATCAGCACCTGCGTCAGCTCCGGCTGGCCGTAGATGCGCCGGTAGAGCAGGCGCTCGACTGGTATGGCGATGAGGATCGTGCCGGCGACGGCGAGCATGACGGCGACGGCATAGGCAAGGCCGAGGTCGCGCGCGGCATAGGAGGCGATGTAGCCGCCGATCATGGCGAAGGCGCCATGCGCCAGGTTGACGACCCGCATCAGCCCCATCGTCACCGAAAGGCCGATGGAGATGACGAAGAGCACCATGCCGTAGGCGAGCGCATCGACACCGATGCTGAAGACCGTTTGCATCAAACTATCCTGCTGTGGCCGGTTTTGCGGCCGTTTGTCGGGATATGCGGGTGGATCCTCGGGTCAAGCCCGAGGATGACGCAAGAAGAGAAGGGCGGTGGATCAATGCAACGGTTCCGCTTGCCGCAGCGTCGGACGGGGTTCGCGACCTCTCCTCCTCGCCGTCATCCTCGGGCTTGACCCGAGGATCCACCTGCCCGACGCAAACACGTTACTTCGCCGCCGCCAGGCCCGGGTCACCCTGCTTCTCGAAGGTCTGGACCTCCTTGTTGTAATAGGTCCCGTCATCGGCCTTGGCCACTTCGCGCAGGTAGATGTTCTGCGTGATGTGGCGGCTTTCCGGATCGATCGAGACCGGGCCGCGCGGGCTCT
>CAMLOC010000288.1 GCA_946481465.1 uncultured Shinella sp.
GTCCGATTCTCCGAAGCGAAAGCGCGACCACGCGTCGTTACAGCCCGAGCGCGGCGCGCACCGCGGCGACCTGTTCCTCGGTCGCCAACGCGATGTCGACACGCAGCGCGTCGGAGGGCGGCTCGAGGGCGGCGAGCTGGCTGGGGAGGAGGGAGGGAGGCATGTAGTGGCCGCTCCGCGCGGCGAGGCGGGCCGCGATGAGCCCCGGTGGGCCGTCGAGGTGGATGAGGCGCACGCGATCCGCGTCGCCGCCTTGAAGCGCGCGACGGTGGCTTCGCTTGAGCGCGGAGCAGGCAAGAACCAGCGGCGTGCCGCCGAGCGTCAGGCGTCGCTCGATCTCGGCGCGCAAAGAGGCGAGCCAAGGCGCGCGGTCTTCGTCCGTCAGCGGCTCGCCGGAGCGCATCTTGGCGATGTTGGCGGAGGGGTGGTGATCGTCCGCGTCGGCGAAATCCCACGCGAGCTCGTCGGCGCGGGCGCGCCCGAGGCGGTTTTTGCCCGCTCCGGAGACGCCCATGACGACGAGCACGACCGGGCGCGCGTTCACGGTGAGGCCAGCGCGCGGGTCTCGGCCGGATCGCGGCCCTCGTCGGCGTCGAGGTAGTCGAACATCGTCTCGATGGGACGGCCCTCGAGCTTCGACTCGGCGATGCGTTGGGCGAGGATGGCCGCGCCGGCGTCGCGCCAGCCGCGCTTGGTCAGAAAGGCGTTGAAAATCTCGCACTCCTCGTCGCTGCGCGGCGGATGGCCGACTGAGGCGGCGCGGGCTTCCGTCCAAGCGAGGATGTCCGCGTCGCTCGCGGCCGGGCCGGCCAGCGCGCGGTCGCGAATCTCGGCGTAAGGCACGCGGAGGAAGCGGCACATGCGACCGTCGAAGACGGTGGGTTTGGCGGCGGGTTCGCCGAGGTTTTCGACGTAGTCGGCGGGGAGGGCGCCCCGCGCATGGAGGCGGATCTTGTCGAGCATGCGCCCGAAGTAGACGAGGCGCCCGACGCGGGCGTAGGGACTGCGAAGACCGGGAATGTGCGGCATGACGCGGCTCAACAAGACGCGGAAGGCGCGGAACGCAAAACCCTTCAGGGACCTCCCTTTAGTCGCGCCGCCAGTAGACCAGCGTGCAAAGCGCCGCGAAGGCGAGCGTCGGGCCGATGAGCCACCATGGGTTGATCGGCACCTGGTAGCGATGGCAGGCCCAGTAGATCGCGGCGCACTTGATGAGGATCAACAGCCAGCAGACGGAGAGCACCAGTTCCAAGTGGCGGCTTCGCGGCTCCCTCGGGTGGTCGACGTGGAGTTCATGCACGAGGTCGGCGTCCGGCGATCCCTCGGGACCGGGTTCGCGACGGGGGAAGCGGTGAAGAAGGGCGAACATAGAGGGCGGCGAGGGAGAAAACCGGCCGCGATTAACATTTACCCCGTTCGGCCGGCGGGCGCAATCGGGAGGAGTGGAAAGCCCGCAAAATCGGCCGAAAGACGCTCCCGACGACGCACGCCTCGACAAATGGCTTTGGGCCGTGCGCGCCTACAAGACCCGCGCCCTCGCCGCCGAGGCCTGCCGGCTCGGCCGTGTGATGGTGGACGGCCGCGAAGCCAAGCCGGCCGCCACGGTGCGGGCGGGCCAGGTGATCGAGGCACGCCAAGGGATCGTGGTTCGCCGGCTGGTCGCGCTGGGCGTCCCGCAGGGGCGCCAGGGGCCGGCCAAAGCCCGCGACTTCGTGCGCGACGAGACGCCGGCGGATGTTTTGGAGGCGGCTAAGCAGCAACGGGTTCAAGCTATAATGGCCGGTGGAGGCGCGCGCCCGACGAAGCGAGCCCGCCGAGCCCGCGAGGCGTTGTGGAAAGAGGCGGATGGCATATAAAAATTCCCTAAAGGCGGGATCTTATAAAACCTGGGCGCCGCGATTATCCTTGCTAATCGGCGGCCGCGCGGTGTGGTGGCGCGCATCGTTAGCGAAACGTTAGATGACAGGAACTGGTGAGTCGTCAGGAGAGTTAGGCTCTAGTGATGATTTGAAACCCGATGGTCGGGAACGGACTGGCAGAGACGGGTCAGCGACGAATTCAAACATCATGAGCAACTCCAAACTCTACGTCGGCAATATGTCCTTCAAGACCTCCGAGGACGAACTTCGTTCGGCCTTCGGCCAATTCGGTTCCGTCACCGACGTTTACGTCGCCATGGACAAGATGACCGGCCGCCCCCGCGGCTTCGCGTTCGTCACCATGGGCACCGCCGAGGAGGCCAAGCTGGCCGCCGAGAAGATGAACGGCGCCGACCTCGGCGGCCGCGCCCTCACTGTCAATGAGGCCCGTCCCAAGGAAGAGGGCGCTGGTCGCTCCTTCGGCGGCGGCGGCGGTGGCGGCCGTGGCTTCGGCGGTGGCGGCGGCGGCGGTGGCCGCGGCGGCTTCGGCGGCGGCGAGCGTCGCGGCGGCTTCGGTGGCGGCGATCGCCGGTACTAAGCCCTAGGCAATCCGCCTCTGCGGCGCCGACCTTCCCGGTCGGCCATAAAATTCAAGACGGCGCACCTTTTACGGTGCGCCGTCTTTTTTGTTTTTGAGAACCCCTGCGAAGTCCCCACCGTTCGTTAAACCACATGAGCGAAGAGTCCGAGGTCAGTCCCTTGCGCCTGAAGCGGCCCGGCGTCGGCGTTCCGCCTGCCTCCGCAGGCGCCCCGCCGGATTCGCCATTGGCGCCGCCGCCGCCGCTTGCGCCTCTTTCCCCCCCTCCCGAGCCACCCCTCGCGCCGCTGCCGGGGTTCCCGACGGTTCCCGTTCCCCCGTCCCCACCCGCTTCCGGTCCGGGGGCGGACCTTGCTCCGGCGGAGCGCCTTAGGCGCCGGCCGAGCTTGGCTTCCGATGGGGCCGCGGCGCCCCACGTTCCCCATTTGGAGCCGCCGTCGGCGACCATTCCGCCCGTTCCCGGGCCGATCCCGGCGGCGGAGGCGGCTCCCGCCCCGAGCCCGGTCCCGACGGGAGCGCCTGTTTTCAAGCTCAAGGTCGGGACGAAAGCGCCGCCGCCTTCCGCCCCTCCGCTGTTTGCCGAACCGGCTCCGGCCGATGCGCTCCAAGCCATGGACCCGATGGCGGGCGGAGCCCCGCTCATGCCTTTGCCCGGCGTGGGACCCGGTCCTGGAGCGCTGATCGGCGGTCCCGCTCCCTCGCCGCCTTTCGTGCCGTTGGCGCCGATTCCTCCGCCTCCGGGCGCGGCCGGGACGGTTCTTCCGGTGGGCGAGGCCGCCACGCAGTCGCGGGCGCCGATCCATCTGCGCGCCGATGCTCCGGCCGAGGCGCTCGACCCTTCCAAGTTGCCGCCGCCTCTGCCGGCCCGCGCCGCGAAGGCCGCGGTGGGCCGCAGCCAGGCGAAGCGGGACGCGCTTCTGTTCGGGCTTGTCATCCTTCTCGTCGTCGGGGGCGGGGCGGGCGCCTATTTTTATTTCACCCGATCCGCCTCCACGCCGGAGCCGACGGTCGCCGGCCCGGCGCCGACCCCGCCGGCGGGGGGCGCGAAGCAGCCCGCGCCGGAGGCTGGCGGAAAGGAGCCGCCGCGGGTCGACGGCAAGGCGCCAAGCCCCGCGCCTGCGGCGGGCAACGCGAGCCCGGCCGAGCCGCAGGGGAAACCGCCGGAAAATCCTCCGGCCTTTCCGCCGTCGATCCCTCCCTCCACCGCCGGCACCACGCCGCCGCCGGCCGTCGCTCCCGCGGCTCCGGTCCCGGGCGTCGCCACGACTCCGGCTCCCGCGACCCCTGCCCCCGCGGGAACGGGGACCCAGGCCGCCCTGCCGGTCGCGGCGCCCCAGGCGAGCCCTCGCTTCGTGCGCTACGCGGAGTCGATCCGCGTGAGCGGCGTCTTCCAGGGCAGCCCGGCGCGGGCGCTCATCGACGGGCGCCTCGTGCGCCAGGGCGAGCTGGTCGAGCCGATGCTCGGCATCAAGTTCGCCGACATCGACGTCGAGGCGAAGCAGATCATCCTCGAGGACGCCGCCGGCGCGCGGGTGAGGGTGAAGTATCTGTGATGTGGATACGTCGCCGGGCGGTCCGGCGGCGTGTAAACCTGGAACCGGCGATAGCCGCGACTCATCTCGAGCAACCTGCTGAACATCTGCCGATCTCGTCGGCCGCTTGACGCACCTTCCAGGTGCGCCTTCGGACCGCCTCGATCACCATCTGCCTTAGCATCTTTGCCCGATCTTTCGTCGGGGCTATCGCCGGATCCAGGGTCACCAGTTTTCCACCGGGCCCTTCGGCACGGGGATGGATTCGCGGGCGAAAACGGGGTCGTCGGGATCGCGCATAAAGGACGCGACCATCGGATCGGGCCGATACTTCGGCAGCAACTCGCCGTCCTCGCCGCAAAAGCGCGCGCGCCAGGCGACGTAGTCGGCGAGCGCCTTCTCGAAGTCCGCCGCCGAGGCGATGCCGAGGATGGCCTGCTTGAAGGGCTTCGAGGGGCCGAAGCGCCGCGCATACCAAGGCGCCACGCGGCGGAAGAGCCGCGCGCCATGGGCCTCGCCGTAAAACTCGACGTAGCGGGCGAAGTGGCGGCGCAGCACGCGGACGCGTTCCTCGAAGCTCGGCTCGGGCAGGAGCTCGCCCGTGCGCAGCAGATGGTCGGTGCGCTTGAAGATCCACGGGTCGTAGAAGGCGCCGCGGCCTATGCTCACGCCGGCGCAGCCGGTCTCGGCGATCATGTGGCGCGCGGCCTCGGGCGTGGTGACGTCGCCGTTGCCGATGACGGGGATGGATCTCACCGCCTGGGCGACCGCGCGGATGCCGGCGAGGTTGACCTGCCCGGAAAAGCCCTGCGCGCGGGTGCGGCCGTGAACGAAGACGGCCGCCACTCCCGCGTCCTCGAGCACGCGCGCGAGGTCGGGCGCGGTGAGGTTTTGCTCGTCCCAGCCGAGGCGCATCTTGGCGGTCACGGGGATCTTCACGGCCGCGATCATGCCGCGCACGAGGGCGGCGGTCTTGTCCAGCTCGGTCATCATCGCGGAGCCGCCGCCGATCTTCACCACTTTCTTCACGGGGCAGCCCATGTTGATGTCGACGGCGTCGGCGCCGAGCTCCTGGCAGATGACGGCGGCGTCGCGCATCTCCTCCGGCACGGCGCCGAAGAGCTGCACGGCCCAGGGCCGGTCGCCGGGGGCGGTGGCGACGAGCTTGAGCGCGGTCGGGTTGCGCTCGATGAGGGAGCGGGCGTTGACGAGGTCGGTGGTGGCGAAGCCGAGGCCGCCCAGCTCGCGCACGGTGAGGCGCATGGGCAGGTTCGTGTATCCGGCGAGCGGAGACAGGAACAGGTTCGAGGAGAGGGTGAGCGGGCCGAGGCGCATGCGGGCGGGGAGCAGGCAAGGCCGCGCGGGGGCGCGCGGCAAGCGTCGGCGCTCCGATGCTCCGGCAAATGGCGAACGACCGGGCGGGCGAGCGGCCCGATTTGCGTCCCGCCGCGAAATATCCAGCCTGTGGGCATGAAGCTCCGCCGCCATCGCAGTCTCCTGGCCG
>CAMLOC010000289.1 GCA_946481465.1 uncultured Shinella sp.
ATCCAGCGGCAGACGGAAAAGCGCGACATTTCGAAGGAGACCGGCAGGCCGTATTCCGCCGAAAGCCGTTCCTTCAACACGTCGAGCTGCAGCGCGCCGACGACGCCGACGATGGCGGGCGAGCCGTCTTCCGGCGAGAAGAGCTGCACGACGCCCTCTTCCGCCATCTGCTGCAACGCCTCCTTCAGCTTCTTGGCCTTCATCGCGTCTTCCAGCCGCACGCGGCGCAGGATTTCCGGCGCGAAGTTCGGCACGCCTTCGAAGACCAGCGCCTCGCCTTCCGTCAGCGTGTCGCCGATGCGGAGCGTGCCGTGGTTGGGAATGCCCACCACGTCGCCGGCATAGGCCGTATCGGCGAGCTGGCGCTGCGAGGCGAAGAAGAATTGCGGGGCCGACAGGCCGATCGTCTTGCCCGTGCGGGCAAGGCGCACCTTCATGCCGCGCTCCAGCATGCCGGAGCAGACGCGGGCGAAGGCGAT
This sequence comes from uncultured Shinella sp., assembly GCA_946481465.1. The sequence goes on from CAMLOC010000289.1 coordinate 480, forward strand.
GCGGTCGCGATGGTTCGGGTCCATGTTCGCCTGGATCTTGAAGACGAAGGCCGTCATCTTGTCTTCCGAGGCGTGGACCTTGCGCACATCCGCCACCTGGTCGCGCGGTGGCGGCGCGAAGGCGCCGAGCGCGTTGATGAGGTCGCGCACGCCGAAATTGCGAAGCGCCGAGCCGAAGAAGACCGGCGTCATGTGCCCTTCGAGGAAAGCTTCCTGGTCGTAGGGCCGGCAGGCCTCGCGGGCAAGCTCCAGCTCCTCGGTGAAGGCGGCCCGTTCGTTTTCCGGCAGGTTCTTCGCCACCTCCGCGGGATCGTCGATCCTCGTCGGCTGCACCTGCGTGTCCGAGCCGCGGAAGGTGCGGTCGGCCAGGTGATAGGAGCCGCAGAAGGTCTTGGAGCGGCCCACCGGCCAGGTGACCGGCGCGGTGTCGAGCGCCAGCTTCTCCTCCACCTCGTCGAGGATTTCGAACGGGTCGCGGCTTTCGCGGTCCATCTTGTTGACGAAGGTGATGATCGGGATGTCGCGCAGGCGGCAGACCTCGAACAGTTTCAGCGTGCGCGGCTCGATGCCCTTGGCGGCATCGATGACCATGACGGCCGCATCCACCGCCGTCAGCGTGCGATAGGTATCGTCGGCGAAGTCCTCGTGGCCGGGCGTATCCAGGATGTTGAAGACATTGCCGTCATATTCGAAGGTCATCACCGAGGTGACGACGGAGATGCCGCGTTCACGCTCGATCTTCATCCAGTCCGAACGGGTCTGGATGCGATCCTTTTTCGCCTTCACCTCGCCGGCGAGCTGGATGGCGCCGCCGAAAAGCAGGAGCTTTTCCGTGAGGGTCGTCTTACCGGCGTCCGGGTGCGCGATGATCGCGAAGGTGCGGCGGCGGGAGACCGCCTCTGCAAGGGTTTCAGCCATTTTCTGCAATATCCTGTGAGTTGCCGCGGTCTTTACAGGCTCCGCCGGGAAGATGCAATTGACGGGGCGGGACTGCGGCCGGCTTATGGGCGCATGAACGCACATGCTTCCGCCCGTCCCACGCTCAATCTTCTCCGCCTGCCGCACGGCGCGGACATCGCGCTTCCCGCCTACGAGACGGGCGGCGCCGCCGGCATGGACCTGCGCGCCGCGGTGGCGGAAGACCGGCCGCTGACGCTCCTGCCCGGCAAGCGCGCGCTCGTGCCGACCGGCTTCGTCTTCGAGATCCCGGCCGGCTACGAGGGACAGGTCCGCCCCCGCTCGGGCCTTGCCTTCAAGAACGGCGTCACCTGCCTCAACACGCCCGGCACGATCGACAGCGACTATCGCGGCGAGGTGCAGGTGCTGCTCGTCAATCTCGGCGAGGAGCCCTTCGTCATCGAGCGCGGCATGCGCATCGCGCAGATGGTGATCGCCCCCGTCACACAGGTCGCCGTGCACGAGGCGGAGACGGCGAGCGAGACCACGCGCGGGGCCGGCGGCTTCGGCTCCACCGGCGTCCGCTAGGGCCATGCCCGACCGAAAGGGCCTTTCCTTCCGCTCGGACTATTTCGGTGACAATGCCGCGTGGCTGGCCCTCGCCGCCCTCCTCGAGGACATATTCGGCATCGACGTGACGGTGCTGGACCGGCTCGGCGGCCCCGACCCGACGAGCGTTCCCTTCGCTTGGTTCGACGGCACGGGTCGCTGCATCGCCAATATAACCGCCTTTTCGCTGCCGCTCGTCGTCGACGGCGCCTTCGTGCGCGCCGCAGGCCTGCAATCGGGCGCCGTGCGGCCGGAGCATCGCGGCCGGGGGCTCTACCGCGACGTCATGGAGGCCGCGCTGCAGCACTGCGATGCGGAGGGGTTCGAGGCCGTGGCGCTGCTGACCGATACGCCGGACCTCTACCGTCGCTATGGGTTTCGCGCGCTGGCGCAGCACCGTTTCACCGGGTCGGCGCCGGCGGGCGGGCGGGCCGGGCCGCTCCGCCGGCTGGATACCGGCAGCGAGGCCGACATGACGCTGCTCGGCCGCCTGCTCGACGGCCGCCGGCCGGTGTCCGACCGGTTCGCACCGCTCCGGCAGAAGGAGATGTTCCTCTTCAACGCCGCGCTGACGCCGGATCTCAGGCTCGACCTCATGGAGGAGGCCAATGCCGTAGTCGCCTGGCAGGTGGGCGAGGACGGCGGCTTCGAGCTGCTGGACATCGTCGGCGCGCATATTCCCGGCCTTGCGGATATCGTGGCGAGCCTGCGCATCGCCCCTCCCCGCGTCACCGTGCGCTTTGCGCCCGATCACCTCGGCTGGGCGGGCACGGCCGTACCGGACACGGACGACATGGTGCTGATGCTGCGCGCGGCGGAAAGCCTCTTGCCGAAACAGCCTTTCGCGCTGCCGCCGACGGCCGGGTTCTGACAAGCGGCGCGGTAAAACCGCTTCACGCTTTGGCCGGAATTGCGCTAGAAGAACGCGATCCTTCGGAGTTCGCCATGACCATCGCCGTCCTGCTCGCCTATTGTGGCGCCCTGTTCATCGCCGCCATCATTCCCGGTCCCGGCATCACGGCGATCGTCGCGCGGGCGCTCGGCTCCGGCTTCCGACCCACCTTCTTCATGGGGCTCGGGCTCATCCTCGGCGACATGATCTACCTGACGGCGGTCATCCTCGGCCTTGCCTTCATCGCCCAGACCTTCACCACGGCCTTCATGCTGATCAAGATCGCGGGCGCGCTCTATCTCGGCTATATCGCCTGGAAGCTCTGGACGAGCGGCCTCATCCCGCAGAACATCGAGGCGCGCGCCTCGACCAGCATGACCCTGTCGTTCCTCTCCGGCCTGTTCGTGACGCTCGGCAATCCGAAAACCATGCTGTTCTACGTCGCGCTGGTGCCGACGCTGGTCGATCTCGGGGCGATCGGCCTCGAGGACTACGGCCTGTTGCTCGCCGCGACCTTCGTCGTGCTCCTTGTCGTGCTCGTGCCCTATATCGCGCTCGCCTCGCGCGCCCGGCTTCTCCTGAAGCAGCCGAAGGCATTGCAGCGGATGAACCGGATCGCCGCCGGCATCCTCGCCGGCACGGCCGCCTATATCGCCACCCGCGCGGCGTGAAGGATCATCCGGTTTCGCACTTATAGCCACCGGATTATTCCGCTTTCGGCGCTTTTGTCGCGAAATCCGGACTCGTCTCCGGCGCCATTCGCTCCTATCCTCTCCGGAACGAGAACCGAGGGAGCATCCGATGACCGACACCCGCAAGCCCGGCCGCGGCCGTATCTACGCCTCCATCACCGAGACGATCGGCGATACGCCGCTCGTGCGGTTCGACAAATACGCCAAGGAAAAGGGCGTCTCGGCCACCCTTCTTGCGAAGCTCGAATTCTTCAACCCGATCGCCTCGGTGAAGGACCGCATCGGCGTGGCGATGATCGAGGCGCTGGAGGCCGAGGGCAGGATCACGCCCGGTCGCTCGACGCTGGTCGAGCCGACCTCGGGCAATACGGGCATCGCGCTCGCCTTCGCCGCCGCCGCCAAGGGCTACCGCCTCATCCTCACCATGCCGGAGACCATGTCGATCGAACGCCGCAAGATGCTGGCGCTGCTCGGCGCCGAGCTGGTGCTGACCGAAGGCCCGAAGGGCATGAAGGGCGCGATCGCCAAGGCGGAGGAACTCGCCGCCACCATTCCCGGCGCGGTCATTCCCCAGCAGTTCGAAAACCCGGCCAACCCCGAGATCCACCGCCGCACGACCGCCGAGGAGATCTGGAACGACACGGACGGCGCAGTCGACATCCTCGTTTCCGGCATCGGCACCGGCGGCACGATCACCGGCACCGGCCAGGTGCTGAAGGCGAGGAAGCCCGGCGTCAAGGTCATCGCCGTCGAGCCGACCGACAGCCCGGTCCTGTCCGGCGGCAATCCCGGCCCGCACAAGATCCAGGGCATCGGCGCGGGCTTCGCCCCGGCCGTGCTCGACACGGCGATCTATGACGAGGTCGTGACCGTGACGAACGACGAGGCCTTCGACAATGCCCGCCTCGCGGCGCGGCTCGAAGGCGTGCCGGTCGGCATTTCCTCGGGCGCCGCGCTCGCCGCCGCCGCCAAGGTTGGCAGCCGGCCGGAAAATGCCGGCAAGACCATCGTCGTCATCATCCCCTCCTTCGCCGAGCGCTACCTCTCCACCGCGCTCTTCGAAGGCCTCGGCGGCTGACACCGCCGCCCCGGCCTTTCGTCCCGCCGGGGCGCCCCCGCCTTGCTCAAACGCCGAAGCGATGCCGCTTCGGCTGAGAACGCTCCAGGTTCACGCCGCCGCAGAAAGCCGTTCGCCGGCGATGCGGTAGGAGATCGCCTCGGCCAGATGGATGCGGCCGACGACCGGCGCCTCGTCGAGATCGGCGAGCGTGCGGGCGACCTTCAGGATGCGGTGATAGCCGCGCGCGGAGAAATGCAGCTTCTCCGCCGCGTCGCGCAGAAGCTGGAGACCACCGGGATCGGGCTCCGCCACCTTCTCGACCAGCGCTGTCGAGGCGCGCGCATTGCTGGTGACCGAGGCCATGCCGAGCCGGGCAAAGCGATCGACCTGCAGGACGCGGGCCCGGGCGACGCGGCGGGCGACGGTCTCGCTCGCCTCGGCGGCCATCGGGCGGATGAGGTCCGTCGCCGAGACGGCCGGCACGTCGATACGGATGTCGATGCGATCCATCAGCGGGCCGGAAATGCGGGCCTGGTAATCGCTCATGCAGCGCGGGCCGCGGGCGCAGGCCCGGCCGGGCTCGCCCGCCATGCCGCAGCGGCAGGGGTTCATCGCCGCCACGAGTTGCATGGCGGCGGGATAACTCACCCGGTGGTTCGCCCGCGCGATGACGCATTCCCCGGTCTCGAGCGGCTGGCGCAGCGCGTCGAGCGCCTGCGGCGAGAATTCCGGCAATTCGTCGAGGAAGAGCACGCCGTTATGGGCCAGCGAGACCTCGCCGGGCCTTGCCCGCGACCCGCCGCCGACAAGCGCGGCCATCGTGGCGGAATGATGCGGCGCACGGAAG
>CAMLOC010000290.1 GCA_946481465.1 uncultured Shinella sp.
ACGGCATAGACGATGGCCGCCTCTTCCGGCGCCTCGTCGCTCTGGTCGATGACGGCGTTCACATAGAAGCGGAAATGCCGGCCGTCATCGGCCGGGTGCAGCGAATCGAGCGGCGGGATGTCGCCCTGCCGGTCCTTCGCCGCGTCGAGCGCCGATTGCAGGCGCAGGCGGTCCGTCTCGTGCACGATGGTCTCGAGCTTGGCCCCGCGGTCGATATCGTCGCGCGAGACGACGCCCGAGAAGAGTTTGAGGAACGGCGCGTTGGTGCGCAGGATCCGGCCGTCGCCGTCGACGGAGGCGATCGCCATCGGCGTATTGTTGAAGAAGCGCGTGAAGCGCATGGAGGCGATCGAGGCGGACTGGTCGTTGGCGCCGCCCTCCTCGCGCGCGAGGACGATGGTGCGGCTTTCGCCCGGCGCCCCGTCGCGCGTCGTGGAGACGCGGTGCACGATGCGCACCGGAAGGCTCTGGCCGTTCGTCTTGCGCAGGTCGAGGTCGAGCCTCTCCGTGCGCTTCAGGCCGGGCTCGGCCTGCACGGACTGGATGAGCGCCAGCCCCTCGCCCGCCACCATCTCGGCGATCGACAGCGAGCCCGGATGGAACTTGGCAAGGTCGATGCCGAGCCATTCGGCGAGCGTCGCGTTCAGGTAGACGATCTCGCCCTTGCGGCCGGCGGAGAAGAAGCCGGCCGGCGCGTGGTCGAGATAGTCGATGGCGTTCTGCAATTCCTTGAAGAAGCGCTCCTGGTCGTCGCGCTCGGAGGTGATGTTGGAGATCTGCCAGATGTAGAGCGGCTGCTGCGGCTTGTCGCGGTTCGGCAGGATGCGCGCCTTGAGGCGATACCACTGCGCGCCGGAGCCGCCGGAAGCGGCCGGGTTGAGCGGCTTCTGGACGCGGAACTCCTCGGCCCCCTCCTTGCCCTCGTGCAGGCCGTTCGTCAGGCGATAGACGGCCTCGGTCGCATCGCGGTTGCGCGACAGCAAGGTTTCCAGCGTCTGCACCTCGGCGGCGCCGCTTGCCCCGGTCAGCGCGCCGTAGGCGGCATTGGCATAGACAATGCGGCCCTTGCGGTCGGTGACGACCGTGCCGTCGGGGTGGGTGTCGAGGAAGACGCGCGCCAGCTCGTCCGAGCGCGCCGCCTGCGGCATGACCTCGATGAAGCCGATGAGCGCGGAGACGACGAAGAAGATGCCGGCCATGGCGAGCACGCCGAGCACGCCGAGCACGAGTTCGTTGTCGAGCTGGTTCTTGAAGACGATGAACGCCCCGGCCGAAGCCGCCAGCACGATCGCGAGCAGCACGACGCGCAGCGCCACCGCCGGCCGCACCCCGCGGTCCACGATCGGCACATTATCCCCGTCCGGCCGCTTCATCGTCGTCATCAATCCCTCGTCTGCAACGGTCCGGGCCTTGCGCTTGACCTCAACCCGATGCCAGAATCATGTTTATCCGCACGAAGGAAGCGCAAAAAGCCGTCGAGGGGAAGCAAGGCCGCGAATTCACAGGGAATATTGCGGGCCCAAACATCGCATTTTCCCTAACCTGCCATACTTACGCGACGATGACGACGGCAATAGGCGCTGGACAACCGGTGCACCGCGCTTGTACGAGCCCCGGAAAAGCCGTCAAATGAGCCCATCGGCCCGAAAGGCCAAACTGCCGGTAAGGAGTGCGCGCGCCATGTTCCAGGAGATTCTCGCAGAGAACGGCACGAAGTTCGTCATCGCCGCGGTGGTGGTGCTGCTCGGCCTTCTCTGCCTTGCGCTGGTGCTCTGGATCATCCGGGGCCGGCCCTCCTCGCCCTTCATCCGCGGCGGACGCAACCGCGCGCCGCGCCTTGCCGTGCTCGATGCCGCCGCGATCGACACGCGCCGCCGCCTCGTCCTGGTGCGCCGGGACGACGTGGAACATCTCCTGATGATCGGCGGCCCGACGGATATCGTCATCGAGACGCGCATCGCGCTCGCGTCGGCCGAAAGCGCCCGGCCCGCCGAAGAGACGCCCCGCGGAACCGGGCGCGCCGACGCCGCCCCGGCGCTGCAGGAAACACCAGCCAAGGCGACCGAGACCGTGGTCGCAGCCCGCTCGGGCGCAGCGGCCGGCGCCGTCGCGGCAACCGGCAGCGCCGTGGAACGCCGCCCGGCGGCAACGCCGGAGGGTGTCTCGGCCATGGCGAGGGTGCTTTATTCCGGCGACGAGGACGGCGTCCCCGGCACCACGCCGGTCCAGGCCGTCGCCCGGCCGGCCCAGACGGTCCAGCAGGGGCAGACGGCAGTCCAGCAGCGCACGCCGGAGCGCCGCATCGAGGACGTCCTCGAGCAGAACCGCCAGCGCGTCCTGCCCCAGCCCACGGCGACGTCCAGGGCGACGACCACGGCGCAGGCGAGCGCCGGCCAGGCGGTACAGCACCCGCAGGCCACGCCGACGCTTGCCAGGCAGACGCCCCAACTTGCCGACAATCCGGCCCTTGTCAGCGAATTCGAAAAGATCCTCGAAGCCGAAATGACCGCCAATGCCGCAGCCGGCAGCACGACCCGCACGGCCGCCCAGCCCACACTCAACCCGACGCAGACCGCCGCCACGATCGGCCACGGACAGCCCGTCGCAAAGAGCCGCGAGGAAACGGAAGCGGAAATGGCGCGTCTGCTCGGCGAAATCGCCGCCAACCGCAAGGCGTAGGCCGGCCCTGAGACACGAAACAACGCGACACGAAAAAAGCCGCTGGAAACACGAAGTTTCCGGCGGCTTTAATTTTGGTCTTTCCGATGCCCGGCAGCACGAAATACGCCGGCACCGGAAATATCCGGTGTTCGATCACCGAAACCTGCCCCCGGACCTCCTCAGATCCGCGGGAAAGGCCTACTCGTCGCGATACACCTTCTCCCGACGCTCATGGCGCTCCTGCGCCTCGATCGAAAGCGTGGCGATCGGGCGGGCGTCGAGACGCTTGAGGCCGATCGGTTCGCCCGTTTCCTCGCAGTAGCCGTAGGTGCCTTCGTCGAGACGCTGCAGCGCCGCATCGATCTTGGAGATCAGCTTGCGCTGGCGGTCGCGTGCCCGAAGTTCGATGGCACGGTCGGTTTCCGAAGACGCCCGATCCGCAAGGTCCGGATGATTGGCGCTTTCTTCTGCCAGATGGTCGAGGGTTTCGCGCGCTTCGCGCAGGATATCGTTTTTCCAGGCGTTCAGCTTCGCTCGAAAGTAAGCCCGCTGGTTTGCGTTCATGAATTCATCGCCCTCGTCGAGGACGAAATTGCTAAGATCGATCTTCTCACTCAACGCGATTCTCCTGAAGAACATCTCAAGGCGCGCTGTATATCCCCACGGGTAACGTGTTTCAAGCCTGCAGAAACTTACCCACGGTTTTTAGCGCCGCCTCTATCCCGAATCTTGCCAGACTAATATTTCATCAAGATTACAACGGGATGGCAAAACCGGTCATCGAATATCCCGCCGTTTCGCCCAAAGGGCGTCTCATCGTCTGCCTGTCGTATCGTGCTGCGCCAAATATAGGTACGCGGCCGCCGATCGTGGATGGAGGATAGAAGAATTTTCTTTCGCGAACCTGTCGCCCTCGTCGAACCGGCCCGCTCGGGCCCGCCATGCCGCGTGTCCGCGCGCAAAACCGGTTGATCTTTCGGGCAAGGACAGACATGAAGTCGGGACGCGGCGCGGATGGCCCGCCGCAGGCGGATGGAGGACACACTTGGCATCTCTGGGCACGCCGGCCTTCCGGCTCTACATCCTTCGCCATGCCCGCGCCGGCTGGGCCGATCCCGGCCAGTCGGATTTCGACCGCGCCCTCGACGACGACGGCTTCGCCGAAGCCGAGGTGATCGCCGAGGAGGCCGCCGACCAGGGCTACCGGCCGGACCTCATCATCTCCTCCACCGCCGTGCGCTGCCGTCAGACCGCCGAGCCCTTCCATCGCTCGGTGAGCGAGGAGCTGACGATCGACTATGTCGATTCGCTCTATTCCGGCACGGTCGACACCTATGCCGAACTCGCCTTCGCAAACCGGCAGGAGAGCGCAGTGATGATCGTCGGGCACAATCCGATGATCGAGGAGTTCTTCCACCGCCTGGTCGGCAAGGAGATCGCCGAGACCGCCGCGCCCTTCGGCTATCCGACGGCGGGCCTCGCCATCCTCGATTTCGACGAACGCCCGACCGAGGACAATTACAAAGGCGCCTGCCTTGCCGGCTTCATGACGCCGCGCCCGGCGCATTGAGGCGCGGCGCGCGCCCTCCGGCCGTCCCCTGGTTTCCGGCATCGCGCCGGCGCAAAACCGCAGCGTGAAAAGGCGGCCTCTTTTTCCGCCGGATTTCGTTTCCTATATCGCCTTCGATGCTGGAAAGAGACCTTGCCCCCTAGCCTGACCACCCTGACCGACGAAGCCCTGCTCGCGCTCGACGCGCTGACCGGCCGCGCCACCAATCTCGTCAACCCGTCGATCCGCCTCGGCGTGACAGGTCTTTCGCGCGCGGGGAAGACGGTGTTCATCTCGTCCCTCGTGCACAACCTGCTGAACGGCGGCCGCCTGCCGCTGTTCGAGGCGGGCCGCTCGGGGCGTGTGTCAAAGATCCGGCTGGAGCCGCAGCCGGACGACGCCGTGCCGCGCTTCCAGTACGAGGACCATATCCGCGCGCTGGTCGCCGACCGCCTCTGGCCGGATTCGACCCGCGCCATCTCGCAGCTTCGCCTGACGCTCGACTACGAAAGCGCCTCCGGCTGGGGCCGCCTCCTCTCGCCCGGCCGGCTGTCGATCGACATCGTCGACTATCCCGGCGAATGGCTGCTCGACCTGCCGCTGCTCGGCCAGGATTTCCGCGCCTTCAGCGCCAACACCGTGGCGCTCGCGCAATCCGGCATCCGCGCGGAACTGGCGCGCGACTGGCTGGCGCTGTCGGCCACCGTCGACCCCGCCGCCGGGGCCGAGGAAGCGACCGCCCGCATGCTGGCAGACGCCTTCACCGCCTATCTGAAAGCCTGCAAATCCGACGAGCGCTCGCTCTCCACCCTGCCGCCCGGCCGTTTCCTGATGCCCGGCGACCTCGAGGGCTCGCCCGCCCTCACCTTCGCCCCGCTGCCCGACCTGCCGGAGGGCCGCCCGGCCAGGGGCTCGCTGCATGCCATGATGGAGCGCCGCTACGAGGCCTACAAGACGCATGTCGTCCGCCCGTTCTTCCGCGAGCACTTCGCCCGGCTCGACCGGCAGATCGTTCTGATCGACGCCCTGCAGGCGATCAACCGCGGCGCGGAGGCCGTGCACGACCTGGAACGCGCGCTCGGCGACGTGCTCGATTGTTTTCGCGCCGGCACGAACAGCTTCCTCTCCTCCTTCGTCACGCGCCGCATCGACCGCATCGTGATCGCCGCCACCAAGGCCGACCACCTGCACCACGAGAGCCATGCGCGGCTGGAGGCCGTCA
>CAMLOC010000291.1 GCA_946481465.1 uncultured Shinella sp.
GGCACCGCTCCTCGATGAGGACGGGGCGAACATGGCGGCCGTCTTCGCAACGCTGAAATGGACGCGGGGAGATACCGTCGATCTCGACCGCGCGGTGGCGGATGCGTTTGGCGGGGCGCGGCTTTCCGTGCCGGAGCCGGAGGAGTTCGCTTCCTACGGGCTGATCTTCCCGCAGTTTCCGCAGCGTGTTTTCCAGCCGCGCGAGCTTTCCGACGGGCAGATCCGCTTCCTGGCGCTCGCCGCCGCCCTTCTCTCCTACCGCACGCCGCCGCTGATCGCGCTGAACGAGCCGGAGGCCAGCCTCCATCCCGACATGCTGCCGCCGCTCGCCGGGATGATCGCGCGGGCCGCCGAGGGGAGCCAGCTCTGGATCGTCACCCATTCCGAGCGGCTGGCGCAGGAGGTGGAGACGCGCTGCGGCGTCAGGGCGAAGCGCGTCGTGCGCAATGACGGGGCGACCTGGATCGACGGCATGCGGCTGACCGGGCAAATGCCGGAGGACGACGAGTGAGCAGGCCGGTGGCGATCTTTGCGGTTTTCTTCGCGCGGCGGCGGAGGCATCTTCGCGGGCGATGAGCAGCGATTCGACCGACCTTTTCGGAGAGAAACTCTTTCCGCGCACGGTGCCCGTGATGGTGCCGGTGCCGACGCCCACGCCCTATTCCTATAGTGTGCCGGACGGCATGGCGGTCGAGCCGGGCTCGATCGTGCAGGTGCCGCTCGGGCCACGGCTGGTGCCGGGCGTCGTCTGGGACGGCGGCGATGACGGCAAGGTCGATCCGAAGAAGCTGCGGCCCATCGAGAAGGTTTTCGACTGCCCGCCGCTTTCCAAGGAAATGCGTGATTTCCTAGACTGGGTCTCTGCCTATACGGTGACGCCGCCGGGTCTTGTCGCCCGCATGGCCCTGCGCGCGCCGACCGCCTTCGACCCCGAGCCGATGATCGAGGGCCTGCGCTTCACCGGCCACCGGCCGGAGCGGCTGACGAGTGCGCGCGAGCGGGTGCTGGAACTGATCGAGGACGGCGTGCCGTGGACGCGGTCCGGCCTTGCGCATGCCTCCGGCACCTCGACGAGCGTCATCGACGGACTGGTGAAGCAGGGCACGTTTGAGACTGTCTTCCTGCCGCCGCCGCCGGTGGTGGCGGCGCCGGACCCCGATTACGTCGCGCCGCGGCTCGAAGGGCCGCAGACGGAGAGTGCGGCAGCGCTTGTCGAGAGCGTGCAAAAGGGCGTGTTCTCCGTCTCGCTGATTGACGGCATCACCGGGTCGGGCAAGACGGAAGTCTATTTCGAGGCCATCGCCGAGACGTTGCGGCAGGGCCGGCAGGTGCTGATCCTGCTGCCGGAAATCGCGCTGACGGCGAGTTTCCTGGAGCGGTTCCAGGATCGTTTCGGGGCCAAGCCGGCCGAATGGCATTCCGATCTCGCCCCGCGCATCCGCGAGAAGGTCTGGCGGCAGGTAACGACGGGGGATGTACGGGTCGTGGCGGGCGCGCGCTCGGCGCTGTTCCTGCCGTTTGAAAATCTCGGCCTCGTCATCGTCGACGAGGAGCACGACCCGGCCTACAAGCAGGAGGACCGCGTCTTCTACAATGCGCGCGACATGGCGGTAGTCCGCGCGCGCATCGGCGACTTTCCGGCTGTGCTCGTCTCGGCGACGCCGTCGGTCGAAAGCCGGGTTAACAGCGATGTCGGGCGCTATCGCAAGCTGCACCTGCCGACGCGCTACGGCGACGCGGCGCTGCCGGACCTGCATCTCGTCGACATGCGGCGGCATCCGCCGGCGCGCGGCGGCTTCCTCTCGCCCGTCATGCTGCGCGGCATCCAGCGCACCGTCGAGAAGGGAGAGCAGGCGCTGCTCTTCCTCAATCGCCGGGGCTATGCGCCGTTGACGCTGTGCCGCGTCTGCGGCCATCGCTTCCAGTGCCCGCAATGTTCGAGCTGGCTGGTCGAGCACCGGTTCCGCGGGCAGATCCAGTGCCATCATTGCGGCTATGCCGAGCGCACGCCCGAGGCCTGCCCCGAATGCGGCACTTTCGATCATCTCGCCGCCTGCGGGCCGGGGGTGGAGCGCATTGCGGAAGAAGTGGAACGGCATTTTCCCGAGGCGCGCACCATCGTGCTTTCCTCCGACCTCATGGGCGTGAAGCGGCTGCGGCTGGAATTGGAGGCGATCACGCGCGGCGAGGCGGATATCGTCATCGGCACGCAGCTCGTTGCCAAGGGGCACAATTTCCCGCTGATGTCGCTGGTCGGCGTGGTGGATGCGGATCTCGGGCTTTCCAACGGCGATCCGCGGGCGGCGGAGCGCACCTTCCAGCTTCTCTCGCAGGTGACGGGCCGCGCCGGGCGCTCGGGCCTGAAGAGCCACGGCCTCATCCAGACCTACCAGCCGGCCCATCCCGTCATGCAGGCCATCGTCTCCGGCGATGCGACGGCGTTCTACGACCGCGAGATCGGCGAGCGGGAGAAGGCGCTGCTGCCGCCCTTCGGCCGGCTCGCCTCGGTCATCGTCTCGGCCGACACGCGCGGCGAGGCGGAGGCGCATGCGCGCGGGCTGCGCCAGGCCGCGCCGCAGGTCTCCGGCATCTCGATCCTCGGTCCGGCGGAGGCGCCGCTGGCGCTGATCCGTGGCCGCCACCGCTTCCGTCTCCTGGTGCACGGCCGGCGCAACAGCGATATGCAGACTTTTCTGCGCACCATGCTCGCCAACGGGCCGAAGGAGCGGGCCTCGCTCCAGGTCCAGCTCGACATCGATCCGCAGAGTTTCCTTTGAGGACGAAGGTTAACAAAGAGTTGTGCGAATTTTTCGCGCACGCTTCTGCCCATCGCAAGCCTGTGCGATAGAGGGCGACAGGCACTGACGGGAGAAACGCCGCGATGGAATTCTACATCCCCACCGAGACGGGCGAGTTCCTGGCGTTCTGTGCGGCCATCGCGACCGCGCTCTTCGGCCTCTTTGCCCTCTTCGCGCCCGGCACGGCCCTGAAGCTTGCAGGGCTCCAGGTCCGGGAGGGCAGCCGGGAAGGCTATGCCTTCGCCCGTTCGGCTGGCGGTTTCCATGCGGGGCTCGCCATCGTCGCGCTCCTGATGGCGCAGAGCTGGATCTACATGGCGATCGGCGGCGGCTTCGCGCTCGCGGCCTTCGGCCGCATCCTCTCGATGATGTCGGACGGTGCCTTCACGGCGAAGAATCTTCTCGTTCTCGCTATCCAGGCCGTGCTCGCGGCCTTGCCGCTCGGCTACGCCTTCGGCTTCCTCTGAACGCAAAAACCGGCTTCTGACGCCCAAAAGCAACAGAACAGAGTGCGCGCAGTCAACTTTTGCCCCGACTGTGGCCGACTTATGGCGCATTCCTGCGTCCGGCGTGTTGCGAGTCCCGGTTTCGTATGCTAGACGAACCGCGAAATTCAGAGAAAGCGGGCGCAAAAGCCTGTACGGACTGAAGATTACCGCAACGATTTCAAGTTGTTAGGACCGTAGCTCCGCTACTGCCCTACCTCTTGAATGAAAAGAAGAGAAGCTTGTGCCCGTGGCAGACACATCCCAGCTTGTTTCCGGTGTTGCAGAAAGATACGCGTCTTCGCTTTTCGACCTCGCTCAGGAAGCCGGTTCGGCTGACAGTGTCGGTGCCGATCTTGCCCGCTTCCAGGCGATGATCGACGAAAGCGACGACCTGAAGCGGCTGATTGCCAGCCCCGTCTTCTCCGCCGAAGATCAGACCAAGGCCATCGCCGCCGTCGCTGCGAAGGCCGGCATCACGGGCCTCGTCGCAAACTTCCTCAAGGTCGTCGCGTCGAACCGCCGCCTCTTCGCCGTTCCCGGCATGATCAAGGCATACCGCGCCATCGCGGCCCGCGCCCGTGGCGAAATCACGGCCGATGTCACCTCGGCCCATGCGCTGACCGCGGCGCAGGAAACAGAATTGAAGGCGGCGCTGAAAGGCGTCACCGGCAAAGACGTGGCGATCGCCGTCACCGTCGACCCGTCCATTCTCGGTGGTCTGATCGTCAAGGTGGGATCGCGCCAGATCGACACGTCCCTTCGCACCAAACTCTCTACTCTTAAGCTTGCACTGAAAGAGGTCGGCTGATGGATATCCGCGCCGCGGAAATTTCCGCAATTCTCAAAGATCAGATCAAAAACTTCGGCAAAGAGGCGGAAGTCTCGGAAGTCGGCCAGGTGCTCTCCGTCGGTGACGGCATCGCCCGCGTCTACGGCCTCGACAATGTCCAGGCCGGCGAAATGGTCGAGTTCCCCGGCGGCATCCGCGGCATGGCGCTGAACCTGGAAAGCGACAATGTCGGCGTCGTTATCTTCGGTTCCGACCGTGACATCAAGGAGGGCGACACCGTCAAGCGCACCGGCGCCATCGTGGACGTTCCGGTCGGTCCGGAACTGCTCGGCCGCGTCGTCGACGCGCTCGGCAACCCGATCGACGGCAAGGGCCCGATCAATGCCAAGCAGCGCGCCCGCGTTGACGTCAAGGCTCCGGGCATCATCCCGCGCAAGTCGGTTCATGAGCCGATGTCGACCGGCCTCAAGGCCATCGACGCCCTCATCCCGGTCGGCCGCGGCCAGCGCGAACTCGTCATCGGCGACCGCCAGACCGGCAAGACCGCCATCATCCTGGACACGATCCTGAACCAGAAGGCGATCCACGACAACGGCCCGGACGGCGACAAGCTGTACTGCGTCTATGTCGCTATCGGCCAGAAGCGTTCGACCGTCGCCCAGTTCGTGAAGGTCCTCGAAGAGCGCGGCGCTCTCCAGTACTCGATCATCGTTGCCGCAACGGCTTCCGACCCGGCGCCGATGCAGTATCTCGCACCGTTCGCCGGCTGCGCGATGGGCGAATATTTCCGCGACAACGGCAAGCACGCCCTCATCGGCTATGACGACCTTTCCAAGCAGGCCGTCGCCTACCGCCAGATGTCGCTGCTGCTGCGCCGCCCGCCGGGCCGCGAAGCCTATCCGGGCGACGTCTTCTACCTGCACTCCCGCCTCCTCGAGCGCGCTGCAAAGCTCAACGACGAGATGGGCGCCGGTTCGCTGACGGCTCTGCCGGTCATCGAAACCCAGGGTAACGACGTTTCGGCGTTCATCCCGACCAACGTGATCTCGATCACCGACGGCCAGATCTTCCTTGAAACGGACCTGTTCTACCAGGGTATCCGCCCGGCCGTGAACGTCGGCCTGTCGGTGTCCCGCGTGGGCTCCTCCGCCCAGATCAAGGCGATGAAGCAGGTTGCCGGCTCGATCAAGGGCGAGCTTGCCCAGTACCGCGAAATGGCAGCCTTCGCCCAGTTCGGCTCGGACCTCGATGCCGCGACGCAGCGCCTGCTGAACCGCGGCGCGCGCCTGACCGAACTCCTGAAGCAGCCGCAGTTCTCGCCGCTGAAGACGGAAGAGCAGGTCG
>CAMLOC010000292.1 GCA_946481465.1 uncultured Shinella sp.
GGTACTGGTCGCCGAAGGCGTGGCGGCCGACGATGATCGGCTTGGTCCAGCCGGGAACGAGGCGCGGCACGTTCTTGCAGATGATCGGCTCGCGGAAGATGACGCCGCCGAGGATGTTGCGGATCGTGCCGTTCGGCGACTTCCACATCTTCTTCAGCTTGAATTCCTCGACGCGGGCCTCGTCCGGCGTGATGGTGGCGCACTTGACGCCGACGCCGTGCTTCTTGATGGCGTTGGCCGCGTCGATCGTCACCTGGTCGTCGGTGGCGTCGCGGTTTTCCATGCCGAGATCGTAATATTCGAGGTCGATATCCAGGTACGGATGGATCAGCTTGTCCTTGATGAACTGCCAGATGATGCGCGTCATCTCGTCGCCGTCGAGTTCGACGACGGGGTTGGCGACCTTGATCTTTGCCATGGAGAGCCTCGTATTTTGTCGGGGCCTAGCGCCCCGGATCGTGGACTTGAAAGGAACGTCTGGCCCTATAGCACTCGGCGCCCGGAAGGCAAAGCCAACCAATTGCCGAGACGGTTTATTTTCGTTCGGCTTGAGAATAAGTTTCGCCAAAATTCCGTTTCAGGAAAGCCATCCGGCGGCCCGTCCGGCCCGCCGTCATCCAGTGGAGAATATGATGTCGCGTTTCGGTCTCATGGCGCTCGCCCTTCTCGTTCCCGTCTGCGCGCAGGCTGCCGATTTCAAGGCGCCCGTCGCCGAGGTCATGGCCGCCGCCACCACCAACTGGCAGGACCTCGGCACCGACGCGGACACGCCGCCGCCCTATACGGATTACTTTTCCGAGGATTTCCTGAAGCGCCTCTACAGCCGTGACTTCGCCGAAAAATACAGCAAGGCGGCGAAATTCCCCGCCTATGACGACGGCGGCTCGCCCTTCGACTACGACCCGATCATCGGCGGCCAGGACGGCTGCGCGCTGAAGGACGTGACGACGGCCGAGGGCCAGCCGGCAAACGGCGCGGAAGACGTGACCGTGACCTTCGACAACAGCCATTGCTTCGGCGAGCGGGCCGGCGACTGGCAGCCGGAAAAGCTGGTCTTCAAGATGATCGAGGAGGACGGACGGGCCGTCATCGACGATATCGAGCGCCCGAGCTTCGAGGAGGGCGCATCGCTGAAGAAGGAAATGGTGGAGATCGCCGAGGCGGGCGCCAATGGCGGCAGCGGCAGCGCCGCCGAATCCCCCGAATAGCGGCTTCCCGCTTTTCATTTGCCGCCGATTGTGCCAGTGAAGCCCGAACTTTCCAGGGATATTTGGGCATGGCAGGCACGAACAGCGAACGCACGCTGATCGCCGAAGGACCGGCGATCATCCTCGTTCATCCGCAACTCGGCGAGAATATCGGCATGGTGGCGCGCGCCATGGCGAATTTCGGCCTGGCCGAACTGCGCCTCGTCAATCCGCGTGACGGCTGGCCGAGCGAGAAGGCGATCTCCGCCGCCAGCAAGGCCGATCACGTCATCGAGGCGGCGAAGGTCTATCCGTCCCTGGAGGCGGCCGTCGCCGATCTCGAATTCGTCTATGCGACGACGGCGCGCGATCGCTACGGCTACAAGGAGGTCCGCTCGCCGGTTGTCGCCGCCGACGACCTGCGCGTGCGTTTTCGCGCCGGGGAGAAGACCGGCATCCTCTTCGGCCGCGAGCGCACGGGCCTCACCAACGAGGAGATCGCGCTGGCCGACGAACTGGTGACCTTCCCGGTCAATCCCGCCTTCGCCTCGCTGAACCTCGCCCAGGCCGTGCTCCTCATGAGCTACGAATGGATGAAGAGCGGCCTTGCTTCCGTCGAAGACACGCCCTTCGACGCGCTGCCGCAGCGCCCGGCGAAGAAGGAGGAACTGCAGGGCCTCTTCGACCATGTGGAGGAGACGCTGGATGCGCGCGGCTATTTCCGGCCCGCCGAAAAAAAGCCAAAACTGGTGGAGAACCTGCGCGCCATCCTGACGCGGCCTTCCTTCACCGGCACGGAGATCCAGGTCATGCGCGGCATCATTTCCTGCCTCGATCGCTTCACGCGCGAATCGCCGCGCGGCGCGGCCAACCCGAACCGCACCCGCAACCGCCGGCCCAAGGTGCCCCGTGGCGACGACTAGCCCGAAACCCATCCTGATGTTCGACAGCGGCATCGGCGGCCTGACGGTGCTGCGCGAGGCGCGCGTGTTGATGCCCGAGCGGCACTTCACCTATGTCGCCGACGATGCCGGCTTTCCCTATGGCGGCTGGGAAGAGCCGGCGCTGAAGGCGCATATCATCGACCTCTTCGCAAGATTGCTCGCCGAGCACGATCCGGAAATCTGCGTCATCGCCTGCAACACCGCCTTCACGCTGGTGGGCAGCGACCTGCGCGCCGCATTCCCCGGCATGCCCTTCGTCGGCACGGTGCCCGCCATCAAGCCCGCCGCCGAGCGCACGCGCTCCGGCCTCGTCTCGGTGCTGGCGACCCCCGGCACGGTGAAGCGCGCCTATACGCGCGACCTCATCCAGTCCTTCGCCAGCCAGTGCGACGTGCGCCTCGTCGGCTCGGAAAACCTTGCCCGCATGGCGGAAGCCTATATCCGCGGCGAGACCTTTTCCGACGCGGCCGTGCGCGCCGAGATCACGCCGTGCTTCGTCGACGAGGACGGCCGCAAGACGGATATCGTCGTGCTCGCCTGCACGCATTATCCCTTCATGGCCAACCTCTTCCGCAAGCTCGCGCCCTGGCCGGTCGACTGGCTCGACCCCGCCGAGGCCATCGCCCGCCAGGCCCGCCGCCTGGTGCCCCCGCTGGAAACCCTCGCCCCCGGCGAGGACATCGCCGTCTTCACCTCCGGCAAGCCGGACTTTTCGACGCGGCGGCTGATGCAGGGTTTCGGGCTCCGGGTCGTCTGAGCGGCTTTCCCTGTGGATTTTTTCACAAAGCCGGGCGTGGCGGCCGCCTGTTTCGTGTTAGGGCTTGCCGGTTGTCCGGTGGCGGCCGGCGAATCAGGAATTTTTGAACGAGGAACGGGATGAAGGTCGGCATCGACATGGGAACGGTGCAGGGCGGCGCACCGGCCAGGCTCGATATCGAGGAACTGCTGGCGACGCGCCTGCTCGTGCAGGGCAATTCGGGTTCGGGGAAGTCGCATCTCCTGCGGCGCCTGCTCGAGCAGTCCGCGCAATGGGTGCAGCAGGTCATCATCGACCCGGAAGGCGATTTCGTCACGCTTTCCGACCGGTTTGGCCATGTCGTGGTCGATGGCGAGCGCACCGAGGCCGAGCTTGTCGGCATCGCCAACCGCATCCGCCAGCATCGCGTCTCCTGCGTGCTCTCGCTGGAGGGGCTGGAAGCCGACGAGCAGATGCGCGCGGCCGGCATCTTTTTGAATGCGCTGTTCGATGCGGACCGGGATTTCTGGTATCCGGTGCTCGTGGTCGTCGACGAGGCGCAGCTCTTTGCTCCTGCCGTCAGCGGTGAAGTCTCGGAAGAGGCGCGAAAACTCTCGCTCGGCGCGATGACCAACCTGATGTGCCGCGGCCGCAAGCGCGGCCTTGCCGGCGTCATCGCCACGCAGCGCCTCGCCAAGCTGGCGAAGAACGTGGCGGCCGAAGCCTCCAACTTCCTGATGGGCCGCACCTTCCTCGACATCGACATGGCGCGCGCCGCCGACCTTCTGGGCCTCGACCGCCGGCAGGCGGAAATGTTCCGCGACCTGCCGCGCGGCTCCTTCGTGGCGCTCGGCCCGGCGCTGTCGCGCCGTCCGCTGCCGGTGGAGATCGGCGCGGTGGAAACTTCGGCGCGCTCGACCAGCCCCAAGCTGATGCCGCTGCCGGATGCGCCGCAGGATGTCGAAGACCTGATCTTCACGCCCGACCCGGAGGAGTTTTCCCGCCCGCTCGTTCGCCGCGCGCCGCCGGCGCCGCGCCCGACGACGGATATCCTCGCCGAACTGTCGCGCGCGCGGCCGGAGCCGGTGCAGGCGGAGGCGAAGGCACCCGCGCCGGAAATCTCCGCCGAGGAGCGGGAAGGCCTGCTCGACCAGGCGCTCGCCGAAATCCTCGGCAATCCCGATGCGGCCTTCCGGGCCGATGCGGAACTGTTCCAGGATTTCCTCGTGCGCTGCCGCATCCGCCGCGTGCCGGGCGCGCCGCTGTCGCTGCCGGCCTTCCGCCGCAAGATGGCGGTCGCGCGCTCCGGCGTCGATGCCGAGACGGCGGCGACGGACGTCTGGGGCAGGGCGCTCGAGCTTTCCCGCAGCGTCACGGAGGATTTGCAGGGCGTGTTCCTGCTCGTGGCGCAGGCCGCGGTGCGGGGGCTCTCCTGCCCCTCGGATGCCCGCATCGCGCGGGCCTACGGCACGCATTCGGCTCGCCGGGCGCGGCGCCTGCTCGGCTATTTCGAGGAGCAGGGGCTGGTGGTCGTGCACAGCGACCTTGCCGGCCACCGCATCGTCGCCTTCCCGGATCTGAACTGCGAGACGCTGCCCGGCGACGCCAACGGGCCGGACCTTGTCGATTCCCACCGCGATGCGGCGGAATAGGCGGATTTTCCGGGCTTTCTTCGTTGACAGTTTTGTAAAACTCGCCTAATGACCCGCCAACGCCGGGCAGAAATGTCCGGTGTTTCATTTGACATGTCCCGTGGATTCTCCGGTCGCGATCGTGAGAAGCCTGTCGGAACCTCGACAAGGTTCAGAGGAGGGCGTGTTTCCTTCAGCCGGTCCGGCAACGGGCAGGCGATAACAAGACCAAGAGGAAATGCGATGAGCAAGCGCGCTGCATCCAAGTACAAAATCGACCGCCGCATGGGCGAAAACATCTGGGGCCGTCCGAAGTCCCCGGTCAACCGCCGCGAATACGGCCCGGGCCAGCACGGCCAGCGCCGCAAGTCCAAGCTTTCGGACTTCGGTGTCCAGCTCCGCGCCAAGCAGAAGCTGAAGGGCTACTATGGCGATATCCGCGAGAAGCAGTTCCGCGCGATCTTCGCCGAAGCCGAGCGCCGCAAGGGCGACACCCCGGAAAACCTGATCGGCCTGCTCGAATCGCGCCTCGACGCGATCGTCTACCGCGCCAAGTTCGTTCCGACGGTCTTCGCTGCCCGTCAGTTCGTCAACCACGGCCACGTCAAGGTCAACGGCGTCCGCGTCAACATCGGTTCCTACCGCTGCAAGGCCGGCGACGTCGTCGAGGTCAAGGACAAGTCCAAGCAGCTCGTCACGGTTCTCGAATCCGTTGGCCTCGCTGAACGCGACGTTCCGGACTATATCGAAGCCGACCACAACAAGATGACCGCGATCTTCGTTCGCGTTCCGGTTCTCTCCGACGTGCCCTACGCCGTCGTCATGGAACCGCACCTGGTCGTCGAATTCTACTCGCGTTAATTCGCGGGCGACACCTTGCGCAATCCGGAAAAGCCGCCAAGAGATTGGCGGCTTTTTCTTT
>CAMLOC010000293.1 GCA_946481465.1 uncultured Shinella sp.
GACGTCGTCAAGGAAGGCGACAAGGTCTGGGTCAAGCTGATGGGCTTCGACGAGCGCGGCAAGGTTCGCCTCTCCATGAAGGTCGTCGACCAGGCGACCGGCAAGGAAGTCGCTGCCGAGAAGAAGGGCGACGGCGAAGCCGCCGAGTAATCGGACCTTCTATGTTCAGAAGGGGCGCGGAGCGGCATGTTCCGCGCCCCTTTCCTTTGATCGACCCCTTTGTCTCGCGGTTCCCGCCGGAACCGCTCGTCCGCCGAAAGCCCGCCATGACCCGCGAAGCCCTCAAGACCCTGTTCCATCCCTTTGCCGCCGGCACGCTCGCCATGCCGCAGGAGGGCGAACGCTACCTCTTCCTCGGCGCCGAGGCCGGCCAGCGTCCGCCGGAAGGTTTTGCCGCGACGCTGGAGGCCGTGCAGCCGCAGCGCGCGCTCCACCGCGGGCTGGAGGCCGTGCGCGTGCCGGTCAAGCCGGTCATCGAGGGCGAGGATTTCGACGGCGCGCTCATCCTGATCAACAAGCACAAGGGCGAGAACGAAAACCGCATCGCCGAGGCGTTGCGCCGCGTGCGCACCGGCGGCCTCATCGTGGTTGCCGGCAGCAAGGAAGACGGCGTGCAGTCCATGCGCAAGCGCCTCGACCAGCTTGGCCTTTCCGGCGACTACATGCCGAAGTATCACGGCCTCGCCATCTGGTTCGCCCGGCCGGAAGACCCCGCCGACGCCATTGCCAAGCTGGCGGCAAAGCCGGTGCGGGTCGTCGGCCGCTTCACCGCCGCGCCGGGCATGTTCTCGCATGACCGGATCGATGAAGGCTCCGAACTGCTCGCAACGCGTATTCCCGAGGATTTCCACGGCCATGCCGCCGATTTCGGCGCGGGCTGGGGCTATCTCTCCGTCATGCTCGGCGGCCGCGCGCCGCAGGTCAAGGGCATCGACCTCTTCGAGGCGCATTACGAGGCGCTGGAGGCTGCCAGGGAGAACATGGCGGAGAACTGCCCGAACATCCCAGCCCGCTATTTCTGGTTCGACCTGACGGCCGAGACGCCGCGCGACCACTACGACCTCATCGCCATGAACCCGCCCTTCCATGAGGGCCATGCCGCCGACCATTCGCTCGGCGCCGGCATGATCCGCATGGCGGCAAAATCGCTGAAGGCGGGCGGCCGCCTGCTGATGGTCGCCAATCGCGGCCTGCCCTACGAGCCGGTGCTGAAGGAAGCGTTCAAGGAGAGCGGCGAAGTCTGCCGCAACGCCCGCTTCAAGGTGCTGTGGGGCCGGCGCTGAGCCCGGCACCGCGCGATCTCTAAAGCGGCAATGCGAAGGTCTGCTTGATCGTCTCGCTCGGCACGTCCGTCTTGACAGTCTGGATGCCGTTCTTGCGCGTGAGGTTCGCCGCCTGGAAGCGGCGGTAGTCCTCGAGATCCGAGACGACGACGCGCAGCAGCGCGTCGCTCTCGCCGAGCATGATGTAGCACTCCACCACTTCCGGCAGCCGCTTCATCGCCGCGATGAAGTGGTCGATCGTCTCGGCATCCTGTGCCGTCAGCGAGATACGGGCGAACATGGAAAGCTGCAGGCCCACCCTGGCCTGGTCGACGACGGCGACGTAGCGGCTGATGATGCCGGCATCCTCCAGCAGCTTGACCCGGCGCAGGCACGGCGAGGGCGATAGCCCGACCCGCCTGGCGAGTTCGATATTCTGCAGCCGGCCGTTCTGCTGCAACTCGCGCAGGATGCGGCGGTCAATCTCGTCCAGATGCATTGGAATTCTCACAAATGTTCAAGCCGGATTACGGCATCCAATACTAAAATCTCCTCCAAACTTGGCATCTTGGCAACCCGCTTGCGTGGCAGGCCGGCTAGGCTCTGCCACGTTTCACAAGGAGAGCGGCATGGATTGGGCCTGGATATTCGCGACCACGGGTTTCGCATTCGCCATGGCGGGGACGCCGGGGCCGAACAATACGATGGTGACGGCCTCGGGTGCCAACCATGGCTTTCGCCGAACGCTGCCGGTGGCCATCGGCATGGGCGCGGGCGTCGCGGTCATCATCTTCGCCGTCGCGGCGGCCGGGGGAGCCGTCGTCTCCGAGCCGCGCGTGCACCTGGTGCTGAAATGGGTCGGCATCGCCTATCTGCTCTGGCTCGCCTGGCGTATTGCCACGGCACCGGTCGGGCCGGCGGGGGAGGGCGGCCGGCGGCGGCCGTTCAGCTTCATCGAGGGCGCGTTGCTGCAGTTCGTCAATCCGAAGCTCTGGGTGATGGTTGCCGGCGCTGTCATTACCTATGGCGGCAACATTGCGGGTGATTTCGCCGTCCCCGCCGCCTTTGCCGTCATTTTCGGCGGTGCGACGCTGGCGAGCACATTGGCCTGGGCCGGCATCGGTGTCGGCGCGGGGCGTTTCCTTGCCAGCGCGCGAAGCCTGAAGGTCTTCAATCGGGCGATGGCGCTGCTCCTGGTCCTGTCGCTGCTGCCCGTCTTGGGAGAATAGGTCGCATTGCCAATTGGCCGAAACAGGTTCACCATTCCGGGATCGTCCTCGTTCAGGAGACCCGCAATGGCTTTTGGACCTGCAAGGCCGCCCATGATGGAAGATGTGGCGGAAGTTATCGCCAAGGATGTGAAGGAAGGGGAGGGGCATACGCCGCCCTCCGAAGTGCCGCTGGCCTTCCTCAAGCGCGGCGCGGACGGCAAGCCGCTGGAAATGAACAGCCGCGTGAAAACGGTGTTCCTCGGCATCCTGGCGGTGCTGATCCTGCTTGTCGTCGTCCTGATGGTGCGTTCGTAAAGGAAAACGGCGCGAAGTCCGGGAACTTCGCGCCGCCCTTGTTATTCGCTGTCGGCCTTGGCCAGCCGCTCCAGCGTCGGCATGGACGTGATGTTGTAGCCGGAATCCACATAGTGGATCTCGCCGGTCACGCCGCTCGACAGGTCGGACAGCAGGTAGAGCGCCGAATTGCCGACATCCTCGATGGTGACGGTGCGGCGCAGCGGTGCGTTCTTCTGCTGCCAGGACAGCATGGCACGGGCATCCGAAATGCCGGCGCCGGCGAGCGTGCGGATCGGGCCGGCCGAGATGGCGTTGACGCGGATGCCGCGCGGGCCGTAATCGCCGGCAAGGTAGCGCACGGAGGCTTCCAGCGCGGCCTTTGCGACACCCATGACGTTATAGTTCGGCATGATGCGCGTGGAGCCGCCATAGGTCAGCGTCAGCATCGCGCCGCCCTCGGTCATCAGGTCTGCGGCCCGCTTGGCGATTTCCGTGAAGGAGAAGCAGGAGATCACCATGGTGCGCGAGAAATTGTCGCGCGAGGTGTCGGCGTAGAGGCCCTTCAGCTCGTTCTTGTCGGAAAAGCCGATGGCGTGCACGACGAAGTCGAGCCTGCCCCATTTCTCCTTGATCGCCGCGATCGCCGCGTCGACCGACGCGATGTCCTCGACGTCGCAGGGAATGACGAAGTCCGAGCCGAGTTCGGCGGCGAGCGGCTTCACCCGCTTGCCGAGCGCCTCGCCCTGGTAGGTGAAGGCCAGTTCCGCGCCCTGGCCGGCCAGCTTCTGCGCGATCCCCCATGCGATGGAGTGGTTGTTCGCGACCCCCATGACGAGGCCGCGCTTGCCGTTCATGATCCCCGTCATGCCTGTCATCCGTTGTGGCGCTGGAAGACCAGCGTGGCGTTCGTGCCGCCGAAGCCGAAGGAGTTGGAAAGAACCGTGTCGATCTTGGCGTTGTCGATGCGCTTGCGCACGATCGGAACGCCCGCAAATTCCGGATCGAGCTCGGTGATGTGCGCGCTTTCGCCGATGAAGCCGGCCTGCATCATCAGGAGGCCGTAGATCGATTCCTGCACGCCGGCAGCGCCCAGCGAATGGCCGGTCAGCGACTTGGTCGACTGGATATGCGGGATCCTGTCGCCGAAGACTTCGCGGATCGCGCCGATCTCCTTGCTGTCGCCGACGGGCGTCGAGGTGCCGTGCGTGTTGATGTAGTCGACGTCGCCCTTCACGGTGGAAAGCGCCTGGCGCATGCAGCGGATCGCGCCTTCGCCCGAGGGGGCCACCATGTCGTAGCCGTCGGAGGTTGCGCCGTAGCCGACGATCTCGGCATAGATCTTCGCGCCGCGCGCCTTGGCGTGCTCCAGTTCTTCCAGGACGAGGACGCCGGCGCCGCCGGCGATGACGAAGCCGTCGCGGCTGACGTCATAGGCGCGCGAGGCCGTCGCGGGCGTGTCGTTGTACTTGGAGGACATGGCGCCCATGGCATCGAACAGGTTCGACATGGTCCAGTCGAGATCCTCGTGGCCGCCGGCGAACATGATGTCCTGCTTGCCCCACTGGATCATCTCGGCGGCATTGCCGATGCAGTGCGCCGAGGTCGAGCAGGCCGAGGAGATCGAGTAGTTGACGCCGTGGATCTTGAACCAGGTGGCGAGCGTTGCCGATGCCGTCGAGGACATCGCCTTCGGCACGGCGAACGGGCCGATGCGCTTGGGCGAATTGTTCTTGAGCGTGATCTCGGCCGCCTCGATCAGCGTGCGGGTGGAGGGGCCGCCCGAGCCCATGATGATGCCGGTGCGCTCGTTGGCGGCGTAGTCGGCCTCTTCGAGACCCGAATCGGCGATCGCCTGCTTCATGGCGACGTGGTTCCACGAGCCGCCCTGCGAGAGGAAGCGGGCGGCGCGACGATCGACGAGTTCGCTCGTGTCGATGTTCGGCGCGCCCCAGACCTGGCACTTGAAGCCGTGGTCGGCGAAATCCTGCGAGAAGCTGATGCCCGAGCGCGCATCGCGCAGCGATGCCGTCACCTCGTCCGCATTGTTCCCGATGGAGGATACGATCCCCAGACCCGTGACAACTACCCGTCTCATGATACTGACCTTTTCTAGAACGTCCCGTTGTGAAGGCGGCCGCGGGCCGTCTTCAAGCTTCCTTGTCCTTCGACAGGCCGACACGCAGGTCGCTCGCCTGGTAGATGGTCTCGCCATCGGCCTTCAGCCAGCCGTCCGCCGTGCCGAGCACGAGGCGGCCGCGCATCACGCGCTTGAAGTCGATGCCGTATTCGAGGAGCTTCGTCGTCGGGCGGACCATGCCCTTGAACTTCACTTCGCCGGTGGAAAGCGCCATGCCGCGGCCGGGCTCGCCCAGCCAGCCGAGGAAGAAGCCGGTCAGCTGCCACATGCCGTCGAGGCCGAGGCAGCCCGGCATGATCGGGTTGCCCTGGAAGTGGCAGGGGAAATACCAGTCATCGGGACGAACGTCGTATTCCGCGCGGATATAGCCCTTGTCGAAGGCGCCGCCGGTTTCGGAAATGTCGGTGATGCGGTGTACCATCAGCATCGGCGGCAGGGGGAGCTGCGCATTGCCCTCGCCGAAGAGTTCACCGCGGCCGCAAGCGAGGATTTCGTCGTAATTGTAGCT
>CAMLOC010000294.1 GCA_946481465.1 uncultured Shinella sp.
GTCGCGGATGACGCCGGAGAAGCGCTTGACGATCTGCCGTTCTATCGCCTGCAACTCGCCGAGCTGCTCGGCGGAGAGCGCGCTGGTGCCGTTGAGCTGCACCTTGTGCTCGTTGTCGCGCCCCTCGTAGTTCTTGAGGACGGCCTTGACGAGAAGGCGCAGCCGCTCCTGTGGCGCGACGTCGGTGCGGTCGGCCGCCTCGATCGCCGTCTCCAGTTCGGTCAGATGCGTGCGCACGATGTCGAAGATCAGCGCGTCCTTGCTCGGATAATAGTGATAGAGCAGGGCCTTCGAGACGTTGCTGTGCGAGGCGATCAGCGACATGGAGGCCTTCTCCATGCCCATTTCGGCGAACACCGCCGCGGCACTCGACAGAATGCCACGCTGTTTTTCCTCGAAATCGACTGCGCGCGTGCGTGCCATGATATCCTGCTTCTGCTTTGTCCGGCCGGCCGCTTCCGGGAGGGCGGCGGCCCTCCCTATACACAGTCAACCGGGTGCCGGGCTATCCCGGCGCTTCACTCTTTGGGGCGGTTGTCGACCACCCGCTTGGCCTTGCCTTCCGAGCGGGCGACACCGCCCGGTTCGTGCACGAGGATCTTCGTGGAGACGCCGACCACGCTCTTGATGTGGTGGGCGAGTTCCCTTGCCGATCCCGTGCGGGCCTCTGCGTCGGCGGCCTCCTGCGTGCATTCGACATGCACCGTCATGTTGTCCATACGGCCCGCGCGGGTCAGTTCTATCTGGAAATGCGGCGCCAGCCCGCGGCATTTCAGGATCTGCTCCTCGATCTGCGTGGGGAAGACGTTCACGCCGCGCACGATCATCATGTCGTCGGAGCGGCCGGTGACCTTCTCCATGCGGCGCATGGCGCGTGCGGTGCCGGGCAAAAGCCGCGTCAGGTCGCGCGTGCGGTAGCGGATGATCGGCAGGCCTTCCTTGGTGAGGGTGGTGAAGACCAGTTCGCCGATCTCGCCGTCCGGCAGCACCGCGCCCGTCACGGGGTCGATGATTTCCGGGTAGAAATGGTCTTCCCAGATATGCAGGCCGTCCTTGGTCTCGACGCATTCGTTGGCGACGCCCGGGCCCATGACTTCCGACAGGCCGTAGATGTCGACGGCATGCATGTCGAAGGCCTGCTCGATCTCCTCGCGCATGGCGTTGGTCCAGGGCTCGGCGCCGAAGATGCCGACGGCGAGCGAGCTTTCGCGCGGGTCGACGCCCTGGCGGCGGAACTCGTCGAGGATGGAGAGCATGTAGGAGGGCGTGACCATGATGATGCGCGGCTTGAAGTCCTGCATCAGCGTCACCTGGCGTTCCGTCATGCCGCCGGAGATCGGCACGACGGTGCAGCCGAGCTTCTCGGCGCCGTAATGCGCGCCGAGGCCGCCGGTGAAGAGGCCGTAGCCATAGGCGACATGCACGATATCGCCGGCCCGCCCGCCGGAGGCGCGGATCGAGCGGGCGACGACGGTCGCCCAGGTGTCGATGTCCTTCTGCGTATAGCCGACGACGGTGGGCTTGCCGGTCGTGCCCGACGAGGCGTGGATGCGCGCGAGCTTCTCACGCGGCACGGCGAACATGCCGAAGGGGTAGGTGTCGCGCAGGTCCTTCTTGGTGGTGAAGGGGAATTTCGCGAGGTCGGCGAGCGTCTTCAGGTCCGACGGGTGCACGCCCGCTTCGTCGAAGCGCTGGCGGTAGAAGGGCGAGTTCTCATAGGCGTGGGTCAGCGACCATTTCATGCGCTCGAGCTGCAGCGCGGAAATCTCGTCGCGGGAGGCCGTCTCGATCGCTTCGAGCTCTCCGGGGCGGGGGGACAGGTCTTCCATGAAAATCTCCTCCGAGAATACGGGACGGTGCCTTCTGCCTCACTCCGGCAGATGGGTGCCCTTGACTGTTCGCGAGTGGCCGCGGAATTCCGCGACATGCTCGCCCTCCTGGTTGGTGATGCGGATGTCGTAGATGCCGCCGCGGCCTCGGCGCGATACTTCCCGCGCAGTCGCGGTCAACCGGTCGCCCCGGAAGGCCGGCGCGATGAAGGTCACCGAACAGTGCTGGGCGACGGTGCGCTGGTTGTAGGTGTTGCAGGCGAAGGCGAAGGCCGAATCCGCCAGCGTGAAGATGTAGCCGCCGTGGCAGGTGCCGTGGCCGTTGGTCATGGTCTCGGCAACGGTCATGGCGATGACCGCCCCGCCGGGTGCGACGGAGACGAGTTCCATGCCGAGATGGCGTGTGGCGTTGTCGTCGTCCCACATCGCCCTGGCGCAGGCTTCGGCAAGCATTTGCGGGGAAAGCTCGGCGGCGCTCATTTGCCCGAAAACTCCGGCTTGCGCTTTTCGAGGAAGGCGGAAACGCCCTCGGCGTAATCGGCACTGCGGCCGGCCTCACGCTGCAGGTCGCGTTCGAGGTCGAGCTGCTGGTCGAGCGAATGGGTGGCGGCGGCCTGGATGGCGCGTTTCGTCATGCCGAGGCCCCTGGTCGGGCCGGCGGCAAGACGGGTGGCGAGCGCGGTCGCCTCTTCCATCAGCCTGTCGTCGTCGACGGCGCGCCAGATGAGGCCCCAGTCGGCGGCGGTTTCGGCGCCCAGCGGCTCGGCGGTGAGGGCGAGCGCCTTGGCGCGGGCTTCGCCGATCAGGCGCGGCAGGCTCCAGGTGCCGCCGGAATCCGGCACGAGGCCGATCCTGGAAAAAGCCTGGATGAAGCGGGCGGAGCGGGCGGCGAGCGTGATGTCGCAGGCGAAGGCGATGTTGGCGCCCGCCCCGGCGGCGACGCCGTTGACGGCGCAGATGACGGGCTTTTCGAGGCTGCGGATGAGACGCAGCAGCGGATTGTAATAGGTCTCGATCGTGTGGCCGAGGTCCGGCACGCCCTTCTTGGGGTCGCGGTCGCCGAGATCCTGGCCGGCGCAGAAACCGCGGCCGGCGCCGGTCAGCAGCACGGCGCGCACCGCGGCGTCCGCATGCGCGCGCTCGAAGCCGGCGCGCAGCGCAAGATGCATCTCGTCGTTGAAGGCGTTGAGCTTGTCCGGGCGGTTCAGCGTGAGGCTGAGAACGCCGTCGGCAAACGCCGACAGGATGGTGTCGGAAGTGGTCATGGTTCCTCCCTGTCGCCCTTCCCAGCGGCGACCATAAAAAAACTCTTGCATAAACCGACCGGTCAGTCAATTATAAAAGCACTGACTGGGAGGAGCCAGAGATGACCGGACTTTTCGAGCGCCATCGCCCGACGCTGACCGCCGCAATCGACGCGGCTGCAAGGCGCGATTTCTGGACCGTCTATCCCGAAGTGCCGAGCGGCAAGATCTATGGCGAGACGGCGAAGGACGATGGCCTTGCGGCCTACAGGGCACGGCTCGATACCGCGTTCGATCTTGCCGATCACCCGGCGGAAGGGCGCGTCGGTGCGGAAGTCTCGCCTTACGGACCTACCCTCGGCATCACCTATCCCGCCGCCTCCGCGGACATGCTCGTCATGGCCTCGCGCGCGGCTGCCCCGCAATGGGCCGCCGCCTCGCCTGACGTGCGCGCCGGCATCTGCCTTGAAATCCTCGCACGCCTCAATGCCCGCAGCTTCGAGATGGCGAACGCCGTCATGCACACGACGGGCCAGGCCTTCGCCATGGCCTTCCAGGCCGGCGGCCCGCATGCGCAGGATCGGGGCCTCGAGGCCGTCGCCCAGGCCTATGCCGAGATGACCCGCATACCGGCGCAGGCGACCTGGACCAAGCCGCAGGGCAAGGGTGCGCCGATCGTCATGGAAAAGCACTGGCGCATTATCCCGCGCGGCGTTTCGCTTGCCATCGGCTGCAACACCTTCCCTACCTGGAACAGCTATCCGGGCCTCTTCGCCAGCCTCGCCACCGGCAACACCGTCATCGTCAAGCCGCATCCGGCGGCGATCCTGCCGCTCGCCATCACCGTCGAGATCGCCCGGCAGGTGCTGGTGGAGGAGGGCTTCGCGGCCGATATCGTGCTGCTCGCCGCCGATGCGCCCGGCGCCGAGATCACCAGGGACCTCGTGCAGCATCCGGCTGTCGCCATCGTCGACTATACCGGCTCCAACGCATTCGGAACCTGGGTGCGCGAAAACGCCGGCGGGGCGGATGTCTATACCGAGGAGGCGGGCGTCAATTCGATCGTCATCGGCGCGACGGACGATTTTGCCGGCATGTGCGGCAACATTGCCTTCTCGCTCTCGCTCTATTCCGGCCAGATGTGCACGGCGCCGCAGGACATTTTCGTGCCGCGCGGCGGTATCGAGACCAATGAGGGGCACAAGAGTTTCGACGCGGTCGCGGCCGGCATCGCCGCCGCCGTCGACGGCCTTCTGGCCGACCCGGCGCGCGCGGCCGGTGTCTGCGGCGCCATCGCCAATCCGGCGACGCTCGCCCGCATCGCGACGACCCGTCCCCTCGGCCGCATCGTGCGCGATTCCGCGCCCGTCGACGGTCTCGACGGCGCCCGCACCGCGACACCGCTGATCCTCGCCGTCGATGCGGCGAATACGGGCGCCTATGGCGAGGAGCGTTTCGGCCCCATCGCCTTCGTCGTCGCGGTCGATGACGTGGGGGAGGGTGTCGAGCGCGCCGCGGCGCTTGCCGAGCGCAAGGGCGCGATCACGGCCGCGCTCTATGCGACGGATGCGGCGCAGATCCTTGCGGCCGCCGATCGTTTCGCCACGGCGGGCGTCAATCTCTCTGTCAACCTGACCGGCGGCATCTATGTCAACCAGAGCGCCGCCTTCAGCGATTTCCACGTCACCGGTGCCAACCCTGCGGGCAATGCCAGCCTGACGGATACGGCCTTCGTCGCGAACCGGTTCCGCGTGGTGATGTGGCGCCGCCCCGTGGCGGCGTGAGGAGTTCACGCTTCAATCTTTGTCTTTGTTGGGAGGAGAAACCGACATGAAACTTGCCCTTGCCACGACTGCCCTGGCCCTCGTCCTCGGCTGTGCCGCGCCCGCCCTTGCCGATATCAAGGTCGGCGCGACCCTTTCGGAAACCGGCCCCGCCTCCTTCCTCGGCGATCCGGAGGCCAAGACGCTGAAGATGCTGGTCGAGGAGATCAATGCGGCCGGCGGCGTCAACGGCGAGAAGATCGAGCTGATCGTCTATGACGACGGCGGCGACCCGAACAAGGCGCGCACCTTCGCCACCCGCCTGGTGGAGGACGACGAGGTCGTCGCCGTGATCGGCGGCACGACGACCGGCACCTCCATGGCCATTATCCCGGTCTTCGAGGATGCCGAGATTCCGTTCATCTCGCTTGCCGGCGCCATCGAGATCATCGATCCCGTCCGCCCCTTCACCTTCAAGACGCCGCACACGGACCGCATGGCCTGCGCCAAGATCTTCGAGGACATGAAGAAGGCCGGCATCAGCAAGATCGGCCTGATCTCCGGCTCCGACGGCTTC
>CAMLOC010000295.1 GCA_946481465.1 uncultured Shinella sp.
GCCCAGATGAGCATGTCGACCGAGCGCAGGAAATCGAAGAGGCGCTTGGTCAACTGGTTGGAGAACCAGCTGCGCGTGATGTTGCGCGCGGCGAGGAAGGCGAGCGGAAAGGCGAGCAGCATGGCGAACAGCGTGCCGACGAAAGCCATGACGATCGTCTGGAGCAGCTTCGTCCAGACGTCGAGATGCTGCCATTCCGCATTGTAGAGGATGTTGTCCCAGGCGAGCGACAGGTTCGACTGCTTCGGGTCGATGCGCTCGCCCGACGTCACCAGCGAGAAGACCTCCGGCATGGACTTGCCGTGGAAGGGCGAATTGGTGTCGAACAAAAAATTCGCCCAGCCGAAGAAGCGCCTGCGGACCGAGACGTCGTCGGCCTCGATCTCGCCCCAGCCGGCCATGCCGAAGGACAGCGTGATCTTCTCGCCGGGCGTCTTCTGCGTCGCCCAGGCGGGAAGCACGCCCTCGACCGTCATATCGGCGCCGTCAAGATCGACGAGCAGCGTCTCGCCGGCATGCCGCACGGTCACCCGGTCCGGCACGACCTCGACACTCGTCGAGGAATTGAGCGTGATTTTCGCACGCTTGACCACCTCTTCCTCGCGCGTCGTGGCGGTCGCGACGGCATCGGCGGCGGCGGCCGCGCCGCCGACCGTGCCGCCCGATCCCATGAAACCCATCGAGGCGGGCTTCCTGGCGGTATCGGCGGCAGCCCCTGCGGCGGGCGTGGTGCGGGTCATCGTGCCGCGCTCGATCTCGACCCAGTCGGGCTCGACATTCGGTCCGAGCGGCGAGAAACGCGGATAGGCCAGCGTCATTGCGCCATCGGGGTCGATCGTCACCTCCGGGCGCACCTCGTAGGAGACCCAGTCGGCGAGATAGGTGCCGGCGATGTTCCAGTTGGCCGTGCCGAGCACATGGCCGATGGCGAAGAACCACCAGCAATAGAGCGCATAGAGCACGAAGCCGCCGGCGATGATGGCAACACGGAAGCGCTGCCAGAACGAGCGATGGAAGACGGCCGGATGGCGTGCGGCGATCTCATCCATCCGGGCGGGATTGAGGGTCGTCATGGCGCTCTCCTATTGGGCCGGCCGGAAGGCCTGGTCGCCGACAAGCTTGCGGCGCAGCCAGGCGGAAAACTGGTCGACGGCGATGATGGTGATGAGCAGCAGGAGCACGATGGCGAGCGTCTTGGCCTGGTGCCCCTGGCCGATGGACAGGCGCAGCAATTCGCCGATGCCGCCGCCGCCGACCGCGCCGATGATGGTCGAGGCGCGCACGTTGATCTCGAGGCGCAGCAGGAAGTAGCTCATGAAATTCGGCAGCACCTGCGGCACGATGCCGAACCAGACCCGCTCCACCCAGCTGGCGCCGACGGCGCGAAGCCCTTCCTCCGCCTTCATGTCGGCATTCTCCACCACTTCGAAGAAGAGCTTACCGAGCGCGCCGACCGTGTGGATCGACACGGCGATGACGGCCGGCAGCGGGCCGAGCGAGAGGATGGCGAGAAAGAAGCCGGCGAGCACGACCTCGGGAAAGGCGCGCAGGATCTCCATGAAGCGGCGCACGAAGCCGCGCAGCAGGCGGTTGGCGACGAGGTTCTTCGCCGCAAGAAAGCAGAGCAGGAAGCCGAAGACCATGCCGATGACGGTGGAGAAGATCGCGATGTTCAGCGTCTCCAGCATCTTGTGGAAATATTCCGGCACATAGAGGCTCTCGGTGCGATAGAGCCGGCCTTCCGGGTAATTGTACTTGAAGCTGCCGTCGTCATAGGGCGACGGCAGGTCGAACAGCGCGCGAAAAACCTCCAGGCCGTCACGCGGCACCATATCGCCGACGAAATCGAAGAAATGCGGCAGCCGGTCGAAGAACTTGCCGGCATTCGTCTCGTTGGCGAACCAGAGCGAGCCGGAAAGCGCGACCGCCAGGATCGCAAGGCCGAGCCAGGTATAAAGGCGGCGGCGTGCCGTCAGCGCCTGGAAGTGCTGCTCGATGAGCGCGCCCTTCTCGCTGAAGCCGTCGTGAAGCGTGTTCATGGCCATGGTCTGTCCGCCTCGGCAGAGTTCTGTGTGTGCTCGTCTGATCGTCGATAGAGCCCGCAAACCTCTCCTCCGTCATGGTCGGGCTTGACCCGACCATCCACGAGCCGCAGGTGCCGCGTGGATCCTCGGGTCAAGCCCGAGGATGACGTAGAGAGTGGGGTGACGACGTCAGCAAGAGCGCCAGCCGGTTGTCCAGCCGGCGCCGGAAGCATCGTCCCGATCAACCGCCGATCGTCGCCTTGCGGGCGTCGATGATCGGCTTGTAGAAGTCGACATTGACTTCCGTGAAGGCCGTGAAGTCACCGCCCATGACGGCGGAGAAGCAGGCGGCGTCCTTCTTCGGCAGGTCCAGCATGAACTGCTTGAACTTCGCCTTGGTCTCGTCGGCCATCGAGGTGCGAACGACGATCGGGCCGTTCGGGATCAGCGGCGACTTCCAGAGTTCGACGAGTTCGTTCATGTCGAGAATGCCCTTCTCGACCATCTTGTGCAGGTTGCCGGACGTGTAGCCGTCCTTCCACTCGCCGACGCCCGAACCGAAGGTCGTGCCGGCATCGAAGGTGCCCTTCATGACTTCGAGGACGAGGTTCTCGTGACCGCCGCCGAAGCCGGTCTCACCGAAGAATTCCTTGACCGGGCCGCCGACGGCTTCCGGCAGGGTGACGAGCGGGACGAGGTAACCGGAGGTGGAGTCCGGATCGGCAAAGCCGAGCTTCTTGCCCTTCAGGTCTTCCAGCTTGGTGATGCCCGAATCCTTGCGGGCGACCATGATCGAGTGGTAGCCGGTCGAGCCGTCCGTCTGGACGGTCGTCAGGATCGGCTCGACGGCGTCGGCCTTGGCGAGGTAGATCTTGGCAAAGCCGGACGCGCCGAGTTCGGCATAGTCGAGCGTGCCGCCGAGCAGGCCCTGGATGACGCCGTCATAGTCGGCGGCCGGGAAGAACGAGACCTTCTCGAAGCCGAGTTCGGCCTTCAGGTGATCGCCGAGGCACTGGTAGTTGCGCAGGCGGTCGGCTTCGTTCTCGCCGCCGATGATGCCGACGCGGAATTCCTTGAGGTCTTCGGCCTGCACATGGCCGGCGAGCGCGATGAGCGCGACGGCGCCGAGAAGAGCTTTCTTCAGCATGGTCTTTCTCCTGTTTGACCGGCTTTGCCGGGCTCTTTGAAATTGTGGCCCTTCACGCGGGCCCTGCGATCCCGGTCGGCTTAAAGGCCGGCCAGTGCCAGCGGTGTCGGGCTGGCGGATTCCTTGGCGTTGTCCTGGCGGGCCGGGTTGCGGATCGCCGTGGAGGTCATGCTTTCGTCGATCTCGGCGCCGTCGGCACCGGTGCCGTAGATCGTGCGCACGGCTTCGGCGTCGAGGTCGCGCGCCGGGCCGTCGAAGACGACGCGGCCGGCGGACATGCCGATGATGCGCTCGCAATAGGCGCGCGCCGTATCCAGCGTGTGCAGGTTGGTGATGACGGTGATGCCCTCGCGCTCGTTGATGTCGCGCAGCGCATCCATGACGATCTTGGCGTTGAGCGGGTCGAGCGAGGCGATCGGCTCGTCGGCAAGCAGCATCTTCGGGTTCTGCATCAGCGCCCGGGCGATCGCCACGCGCTGCTGTTGACCGCCCGAAAGCGTGCCGGCGGGCTGGAGCGCGGTCTGCTCGATGCCGAGGCGTTCGAGCGCGGCGATCGCCATGATGCGCTCCTCGCGGGTGAAGAGATTGAGGATGCTCATGGCCGTCGAACGATGGTTGAGGCGGCCGAGCAGCACGTTGGTCAGCACGTCGAGGCGCGGCACAAGGTTGAACTGCTGGAAGATCATCGCGCAGTCGCGCTGCCAGTTGCGCAGCGCCGCACCGCGCAGCGACGATACCTCGACGTCGTTGAAATGGATCGTGCCCTCGCTCGGGTCGGCGAGGCGATTGATCATGCGCAGCATGGTGGACTTGCCCGCGCCGGAGCGGCCGATGACGCCGACCATCTGGCCCTGCGGGATGTCGAAGGTCACGTCGGCGACCGCGGTGCGCTCGCCAAAACGGCGGGTGACGTTCTTCAGTCGGAACATGGTGGATCCCCTTGATTTCCGTGGCCGACCCCGGGGGGTCTCGTCGTTTTCGGGACTGGCTCTAAACGCTGTTGATGAAGGGGCAATGTCAGTTTCATGTCGGAAAAATAACAGTCCACAGGCCCGGATTTCCGGCCTCGCGGGGCGCCGCTTACCCCTCGTGACGGGCGAGAAAGCCTTCTGCGTCAAGTTTGCGAAAGTCATCCAGAGCCGTGCGCAGCCGGGCATGATCCCAGTCCCACCAGGCGAGTTTTTCCATGCGTTCGGCAATGGTTCGGGGGAAGCGTTCGCGGATGACTTTCGCCGCCACGCCGCCGACGACCGTGTAGGGTTCGACGTCCTTCGTGACGACGGCGCCCGAGCCTATGACGGCGCCGTTGCCGATCGTGACACCCGGCAGGATGGTGGATCCGTGACCGATCCACACGTCGTGGCCGATCGTCACGCGATGCCCGCGCCGCCAGGCGAAGAAATCGGCCTCGGGGTCGGCATCCGGCCAGTAATCGTTGGCGCGGTAGGTGAAATGGTGCAGCGTCGCCCGCCACATGGGGTGGTTCGTGGCATTGATGCGCACCGAGGCGGCGATGTTGGCGAACTTGCCGATCGTCGCGCACCAGACGGAACCGCCGTTCATGATGTAGGAATAGTCGCCGATCTCGGCTTCGCTGATGCGGCAGTTCTCGTCGATCTCCGTGTAGCGGCCGAGCACCGTTTCGGAGACGACGGCGGTCGGGTGGATCAGCGGCGTTTCGGACAGCCTCGTCATGCGACGGCCTTTCGCGGCGAGAAGGCGGAGACGTCGATGATGCGGTCGGCGACCTTCTCGCGCACGTCCTCGTCGTGGAAGATGCCGAGCAGGGCGACGCCGGCCGCCTTCTTCTCCGCGATCATTTCCACCACCACCGCACGGTTCTTCGCGTCGAGCGAGGCGGTCGGCTCGTCGAGCAGCAGGATGCGGTGATCGGTGATGAAGCCGCGGGCGATGTTGACGCGCTGCTGCTCGCCGCCGGAAAAGGTGGCGGGCGGCAACTGCCAGAGTTCGCGCGGCAGGTTGAGCCGCGCCAGCATCGCTTCCGCCATACCCTTTGCCGCGGCGGCCTCGACACCGCGCGCCGTCAGCGGCTCGGCGACGACGTCGACCGCCGCGACGCGGGGTACGGTGCGCAGGAACTGGCTGACATAGCCGAGCGTCGCGCGGCGCACCGACAGGATGGTGCGCGGATCGGCGCCGGCAAGATCGAGCAGGCGGCCGCCGTGCTCGATGAGGATCTGGCCGCTGTCGACGGCATAGTTGCCGTAGACCA
>CAMLOC010000296.1 GCA_946481465.1 uncultured Shinella sp.
ACAAGCTCTCCGTCGTGCTGGTCGCCGTCTTCGCCGTCCTGTTCCTCGGCGAGCAGCTTTCCGCGGCCCATTGGCTGGCCGTCGTCATGATCGGCGGCGGCGCCCTGCTGCTGGCTTTGCCTATATGAGGAGAGCCTTTTTCAACTCCTTGTAGTTGCTCAGGTTTCATGAAATTGTCATACAAAGGAAACGGAATTTTCAGGTCTCGGCGGAGAAACTTCGCGGCACTGTAAACCTTTCGGAGCCACGCATGTCCGCCGCCGAATTGCTTGCCCTTCGCCGCTTCGGAGACGGCGAGATCGTCACGCTCGCCAAGCTGGTGATCGAGACGGCCTTCCAGCCGATCGTCGAGGCCGCGACGGGGGCGGTCTTCGGCTACGAATCGCTGATGCGCGGCTTCGATCGCCTCGGTTTCCGCTCGCCGCTCGACCTCATCGACCGGGCGCACGAGGCGGGCCAGCTTCTGGCGCTGGAACACATGGTCAACAGCCGTGCCATCGCCGCCTTCGCCGCGCTGCCGGATTTCCGCTCGCGCACGCTCTTCATCAACCTCGATTCCCGCCTGGTGCCCGAAGGCGCCGACCTCGTCGAGCGCCTTGCCGGCCATCTCGCCCGCGCCGGCATTCCGGCTTCCTCGCTCTGTTTCGAGATTTCCGAGCGCTTCGACAACGACACGCAGCCGGAATTCGCCCAGCTTGTCCGCAAGCTGCGCCTTGCCGGCTTCAAGCTCGCCATCGACGATTTCGGCGTCGGCCATAACGGGCTGAAGTTGCTCTGCGACCATCCGGTCGACTATCTCAAGATCGACCGCCACTTCGTTTCGGGCATGGAGGCGGACGCCCGCAAGCGCCACCTGGTGCGCAACACCGTCAACGCCGCCCATGTGCTCGGCATCCGCGTCATCGCGGAAGGGGTGGAGAGCGAGGCGGAGTTCATCGCCTGCCGCGATGCGGGCTGCGATCTGGTGCAGGGTTGGTTCGTCTCGCGCCCCGTCACGGATTTCTCCGCGCTGAGCCCGGTCTATGCGCAGGTCGCGCGGGCCGGCGGGCGCCGCCGCTCCTCGCGCACGCTCGACAGCATCCTCATCCGCCGCGAGATCGAGCAGGTCGCGGTGCTGCGCGAGAACGAGAGCCTGGAATCGGTCTTCGAATTCTTCCGGCGCGATCCCAAGCGCACCTTCTTTCCGGTGCTGAACGCCAATGACGAGCCGCGCGGCATCCTGCACGAATATCACGTCAAGGAACTCTCCTATCACCCCTTCGGGCGCGACCTCCTGAAGAACAAGCTCTACCAGAAGAGCCTGTCGCATTTCGTCACCATGGCGCCGATCGCCGATCTCGACACGCCCGCCGAGCAGCTGCTCGACGTCTTCACCGGCATGGGCGGCAACGAATGCGTGATCCTGACGGAGAACATGCGCTATGCCGGCATCCTGTCGGCCTCCTCGCTCCTGAAGATCATCAACGAGAAGCGGCTGAAGACGGCGGAGGACCAGAACCCCCTGACGGGGCTGCCCGGCAACCGCTCGATCCGCGACTACCTGCAGGACAAGGCGCTCGACGGCGACCAGGCCCGCTGCCTGTGCTATTTCGATTTCGACAATTTCAAGCCGTTCAACGATCACTACGGCTTCCACAAGGGGGACCTGGCACTCTCGCTCTTCGCCTCGCTGATGCGCCGCGACTTCGTCGGCGAGGACGTCTTCATCGGCCATGTCGGGGGCGACGATTTCTTCGCGGGCATTTCCGGCCGACCCGTCGCGGCGGTGCGTCAGGTGCTGGAGCGCCTGCTGGCCGATTTCTCCCGCGAGGTGCGCTCGCTCTATTCGCCGGAGGACCAGCTTGCCGGGGAGATCCGCGGCCGCGACCGCGCCGGCCAGGAGACGACCTTCCCGATGATGCGCTGCTCGGCCGTCGTCCTCGTGCTGCCGGAGGGCGAGGTGATCGGCGAGGCGGGGCTGATCAGCAGCCGCATCGCCGGCCTGAAGGCGGACGCCAAGGGCAGCGACGGCGGGCTTGTCCTGTCCCTGGCATCCACCAATGCAGGGCAGGGGGCCGCCCTTTGTTGATACAGGGAGGGCAGGCCCTTTCGAGCCTGCCCCTGCCACGTTAGCGAAGGATCTTCACCGTCTTCGCCTCGTGGTTCTTGCCGGACATGTCGAAGGAGACGGACACCTTCTCGCCAGCCTTCAGCCCGGGATCGTGGAACCCCTTGGGAAGCTGGTAGATGGTGCCATCGGAAAGCGTCAGAGACATCGACGCCTTGTTGTAGTCCTTGACCGTGCCGGTCGCCGTCTGGGCGGCGAGGGCAAGAGCCGGGGTGGCGAGAACCGTGACGATGGCGAGATTGGAAAGAAGAACACGCATCTGTGTCGTCCTGAATTGGCCCCGGGCGGGGCGCTGTGAAGCCGTCCGGAAGCGTCGTGTCGCGGTCCCCTGGGGGCGGAGCCGCCGGCGCTCCCCGGCTTCGAGATGGACGGTAGGCCCGGAAAAATCCGTTTTCAAATTAACAAGATTTAATTCTGACTGTCGCGAAACAGCCGGAATTTCAGGGCTTTACGGCTGAAAGTTGGCATATCCGCGGTTGACGTTTCTGTCGCACGAACCCTCGCAAGCGATTCAAAAGATTCACGCTTTCGGCTAGAATCGCCGCAAGAGAGCGCCACCTCATGTCTGCCGGGAGATAGCCCCATGTCACTTCCCTCATCCATGGCCTATGTCGGGCTCACCGAGCATGGCGGCCCCGACAATCTCGTGGTGATGGAGGGCCGCACGCCGCAGCCGAAGAGCGGCGAGATCCTCGTGCGTGTGGCGGCCGCCGGCATCAACCGGCCGGACGTGCTCCAGCGCAAGGGCGACTATCCGCCGCCGCCCGACGCCAGCCCCGTCCTGGGCCTGGAGGTCGCCGGCGAGGTGGTCGCCATCGGCGAGGACGTCACGGGCTACGCGCTCGGCGACCGGGTCTGCGCGCTGGCGAACGGCGGCGGCTATGCGCAATATTGCGCGGTGCCGGCCGGCCAGGCGCTGCCCTTCCCGAAGGGGTTCGACGCGGTGCGGGCCGCGGCCCTGCCGGAGACCTTCTTCACCGTCTGGGCGAACCTCTTCATGATGGCGGGCCTGAAGCCCGGCGAGAGCGTGCTGATCCACGGCGGCACCAGCGGCATCGGCACGACGGCGATCCAGCTTGCCGCCGCCTTCGGCGCGCACGTCTTCACGACGGCGGGCACGGCGGAAAAATGCGCCGCCTGCCTCGAACTCGGCGCGAGCCGCGCGATCAACTACCGCAGCGAGGATTTCTGCGCCGTCATCGCCGAGGAGACGGGCCGGGCCGGCGTCGACGTCATCCTCGACATGATCGGCGCGGCCTATTTCGAGCGGAACCTGAAGTCGCTTTCCCGCGACGGGCGCCTGTCGATCATCGCCTTCCTGGGCGGCACCTTCGCGGAGAAGGTGAGCCTTGCGCCCATCCTGCTGAAGCGCCTGCGCCTGATGGGGTCGGCCATGCGCCCGCGCACGGCGGCGGAAAAGCAGGAGATTCGCGACGCGCTGCTGGAAAAGGCCTGGCCGCTCTTGGAGGAGGGGCGCATCGCCCCCGTCATCCACGCCGTCCTGCCGTTCGGCGAGGCGGCGGCCGGCCATCGCATGATGGAGCACGGCGATCACATCGGCAAGATCGTGCTGACCTTCGACTGAGGCGCCGGCCTCAGCCCGCCTGTTCGATCCGGTCGCGGCCGAGGCGCTTGGCGCTGTAGAGCGCCCGGTCGGCGCGTTCGAACAGGTCCTCCATCGCATTGCCGCAATATTCCGCGACGCCGGCGGACATGGTGTAGGTGCAGCCGAGGGAGGCGCGGTGTTCCGCCTGCGCCACATGGCAGCGCAGCCGCTCCACGGCGCGCGTCGCCTCCCGCAGGCCGGCGCCCGGCATCAGCATGAGGAATTCCTCCCCGCCGATGCGCGCGAAGACGTCGCCGCCGCGGATCTGCTGGCGGCCGGCGGTGGCGAAATGCCGGAGCACCTCGTCGCCTCTCGCATGGCCGTAGCGGTCGTTGATCGTCTTGAAGTGATCGAGGTCGATAAGCGCCAGCGAGAGCTGCGTGCTGTTGCGGAAGGCGATCCGCATCTCCGCATCGAGCCGGGCCATCGCCGCGCGGCGGTTCAGCAGGCCGGTGAGCGGATCCGTGTCGGCGGCGAGCTGGGCCGCGTCGCGGGCGAGTTTCAGCATGCGCTCGTTGGACTTGAGCATGGTGATGTCGGTGAAGACGCTCCACAGCCAGCCGTCGGCAAGCACGGTCTCGTTCACCAGGAACCAGCGGTCGTCGCGGATGTCGATCTCGAAGCTGCGCTGCGGGCTGCTGCGCCGGCGGGCGCGGGCCATGGCCAGGAAGGCGTCGATCGGGCCGCTCACCTTCGGGCCGACACCCTTCGCATGGCAGTTCAGCAGGATATCGGCGAAGGTGCGCGCGCCCGGCTGCACGTCGAAAAGCGCGCGGAAGGCCAGCGAGCCGTAGGACAGTTCGTCATCGGGCGAAAACAGCGCGACGGCGACGCCGGAAGCGTCGAGCCCGGAGAGGACGAGATCGGTCGTCGCCCGGTCGCGCATGAGCGCCAGCGGCAGGATGGCGTCGACATGCGCCGTGCCGCTCCCGTCCGGCCACCTGTGCCCGTCGCCTCGTCTCACCCGCCGCTTTCCTTTCGAAGACAGAATCGCCGGGCATCGCGCCGGTCGATCGGCATCTTTTGTGGCACAAGGCGGCCGGGTCGCAACGAAGACCGTCGGTTTCCGTTAACAAACCGTCAATCCGGAGCGCCGCCCTTTCCGGCCGGAAGGCGGATGGCGAGCAGCACCGCCAGCCCCGCCGGCAGGGCGAGCAGCACATAGAGCCAGCGCGCCGCCGACAGCGCGCCGTCGATGCCGCCGGGGGCGAGAAGGCCCGTCGCGTTGACGACGATGCCGGCGAGCGCCGCCCCGAAGGCGGCGCCGAGCGCCTGCATGGTGGTGATGGCCGCCGAGGCCTTGTCCGTCTCGCCGGGCGGCGCCAGGTGCAGCACATGGGTGACGAGATGGGCCCAGCCCATGCCGATGCCGAAGCCCATCAGGAAGATGAAGGCCGTGGCGGCGGCGAGCGGCAGCAGGCCGCCTGCCGGATTGTGCCGGGCGAGCGAGACGGCGAGGAGGGCGGTCGCCAGCGCCTCCAGAAGCGCGCCGGCGACGATCGTCCGGTTGGCGCGCCGCCCCTTCAGGCCGGCGGTGGCGAAGGCCGCGGCCGTCCAGCCGAGCGCCAGCAGCGCCACCAGATAGCCCGAGACGAGCGGGCTCACGCCATGCAGCACCTGCAGGAAATAGGGGATGTAGATATCCGAGCAGACCGTCACCAGCAGCATCAGCATGATGAGGTAGA
>CAMLOC010000297.1 GCA_946481465.1 uncultured Shinella sp.
CATCCCCGCCGGCGGTGCCGCGTCAGTCCGTTGACGATGTCCTGCGCGTTGATCGTGCCGATGACCGTGCCATTGTCGACGACGCCGACATTGCCGGGCGTGCGGGCCATGGCGTCGAGGATGTCGACGAGCGGGGTCTCGGGCGCGGCGGTCGCCGTCACGCCGCCGTCGCCGGAGGCGCCGTGCTGCATCACGTCGCCGGCCGTCAGCATGTTGATCGGGTTCATGTTCTGCACGAAGTCCGCGACATACTGGTTGGCCGGGTTCTTGACGATCTCCTGCGGCGTGCCGCACTGGATGATGCGCCCGCCTTCCATGATGGCGATGCGGTTGCCGATGCGGAAGGCCTCGTCGAGATCGTGGCTGACGAAGAGAATGGTCTTCTTCAGCCGGCGCTGGAACTCCAGAAGCTCGTCCTGCAGGCGCGTGCGGATCAACGGGTCGAGCGCGGAGAACGGTTCGTCCATCAGGAGGATCGGCGCGCCGGTGGCAAAGGCGCGGGCAAGCCCGACGCGCTGCTGCATGCCGCCCGACAGC
Source organism: uncultured Shinella sp. (assembly GCA_946481465.1). The sequence goes on from CAMLOC010000297.1 coordinate 538, forward strand.
TCGTTCACCTTGCGGTCCGCCCATTTGGCGAGGTTGACGAGTTCGAGCTGCTCGGCGACGCGCGCCTTGCGCTCGCCATCCGGCACGCCGGCAAGCTCCAGGCCGAAGCCGACATTGTCGGCGACCGTGCGCCAGGGCAGCAGCGCGAACTGCTGGAACACCATGGAGACGGTGTGCATGCGGAAGTCGCGCAGCGCCTTGGGCGTGGCCGTATAGGGGTTCACCGAACCGCTGCCGGCCTTGACCTGCACGTCGCCGCGCACCACCGGGGCGAGCCCGTTGACGGCGCGCAGGAGCGTCGACTTGCCGGAGCCGGAAAGGCCCATCAGCACGAGGATCTCGCCCTCGGTGATCGACAGCGTTGCATCCGCAACGCCGAGCACCAGGCCGGTCTCGGCGCCGATCTCGTCGCGCGTCTTGCCGGCGTCGACCATGGCGAGCGCCTTTTGCGGGTTGTCGCCGAAGATGATGGAGATGTTCTTGAAGACGACGGCGTCGGTCATTTGGCGTCTCCCTCATCGGCGGCGCGGAAGAGACGGTCGAGGATGATCGCGAGGATCACGATGCACAGGCCCGCCTCGAAGCCCATGGAGATGTTCACGGTGTTGAGCGCGCGTACCACGGGAACGCCGAGCCCCTTGGCGCCGACGAGTGCGGCGATGACCACCATGGACAGCGAGAGCATGATGGTCTGGGTGAGGCCGGCCATGATCTGCGGCGTCGCATAGGGCAACTCCACCTTGCGCAGCACCTGGCCGGGCGTCGCGCCGAAGGCCTGGGCGGCCTCCACCAGCGAGGGCGGCGTCGAGATGATGCCGAGGCGGGTGAGGCGGATCGGCGCGGGGATGGCGAAGATGACCGTCGCGATGAGGCCCGGCACCATGCCGAGACCGAAGAGGATGAGCGCCGGGATGAGATAGACGAAGGTCGGGATCGTCTGCATGAGGTCGAGGATCGGCCGGAGGATCGAATAGAACCACGGCCGGCGCGCGGCGGCGATGCCGAGCGGCACGCCGACGGCCATGCTGACGCCGGTTGCCGCCAGCACGAGCGCCAGCGTCTCCGTCGTCTCCTTCCAGTAGCCCTGGTTCACGATGAGCAGGAGGCCGAGGAAGGTGAAGGCGGCGGCGCCGATCGAGCGGCGGAACCACCAGCTCAGGCCCGTCACGAGCGCGATGAGGAACAGCGCATAGCCGAACTTGCCGCCGGCGCTGGAAAACGGCCCCTGCAGCAGGAAGAGCACGGCATCGATGCCGGCCTGCAGGAAGACCTTCAGGAAATCGAACAGTCCCTTGCCGTTGGTCGTCAGCCAGCTGACGGCTTCCTTGGCGATCGGGCCGATCGGAATTTTGGAGACGGTGAGCCAATCCACGGTAGTGAGCCCCAGTCTGGAGGTTGACGATGCAACGACTATCGGCGGGAAGTAAGGGCGGGAAAGTTTCCTTCTCGCCCACAGAGCGCTGACAAAGTTCCGAAAACCTCTCCGCCGTCATGCTCGGGCTTGACCCGAGCATCCATCGCCGTCGTGGGATGTGGATCCTCGGCTCAAGGCCGAGGATGACGGCAGCGGGAGAGGCGAGGTCTATCAACAACCTGAGGAGGGGGAGGTCTTCTCCCCGCTCCCCTTCTTCCCTGTTAGAGACCGAGTGCCGTCTTGACGGCCGGCAGGGCCTCGCCGCTGCCGTCCTTGGTCGTCACGCCGGCGAGCCACGGCTCGATGGCGGCGGGGTTCGCCTTCAGCCAGTCGGTCGCGGCCGTTTCCGGATCCTGCCCGTCGTTCAGGATCTTGCCCATGATCTGGTTTTCCATCTCCAGCGAGAACTTGAGGTTCTGCAGGAATTTGCCGACATTCGGGCATTCGGCGACATAACCCTGGCGCACGTTCGTGTAGATCGTCGCGCCGCCGAGGTTCGGGCCGAAGACGTCGTCGCCGCCCGTCAGGTAGGTCAGCTTGAAGTTGGCGTTCATCGGGTGCGGCTCCCAGCCGAGGAAGACGACCGGGGTGCCGTCCTGCTCGGCGCGGGCGACTTCCGCCAGCATGCCCTGCTCGGAGGATTCGACCACCTCGAAGCCCGACAGGCCGAACTTGTCGCCGGAGACCATGTCGATGATCAGGCGGTTGCCGTCATTGCCCGGCTCGATGCCGTAGATCTTGGCGCCCAGCGCCTCCTTCTGCGCGGCGATGTCCTTGAAGTCCTTGATGCCGAGTTCGGCGCCCTTGGCGTTGGTCGCGAGCGTGTACTTCGCGCCTTCCAGGTTCTCGCGCACGGTCTCGACCGAGCCGTCCTCGCGGAACGGCTTGATGTCGGCTTCCATGGTCGGCATCCAGTTGCCGAGGAAGACGTCGATATCCTTGTTCTTCAGCGAGGTATAGGTGACCGGAACGGACAGGACCGTCACTTCCGTCTCGTAGCCGAGGCTTTTCAGGATGCTGGTCGCGGTGGCGGTCGTGGCGGTGATGTCCGTCCAGCCCACGTCCGAGAAACGAACCTTGCCACAGCTTTCGGCTTCGGCGGCCGAGACGTTGGCGACGCCGAGCGCGAGGACGGATACGGCTGCGGCAAGAAGGGTCTTGAATGGCGATGCAGACTTCATTTTATTGCTCCCCTTATAACTGATGGTTTAGCCAATCATCAAAACGACATGCTTTCAAGCATCTTGGCGTAGCTGGAAGCCCCTGAAAGGTCCAATAAATTTCGGACCTGTTCGCAATTTTGCACATGGATGTCGCAGAAGGCGGGCCGCGCGGTTTTCTGTGGTTTTCCGGCCTTTCCGACTGGAAAATCGCGCCTCGCCGGGCCATGAGGCGGGGACGGAGAAAATCATGGCCAAGCTCTATTTCAGTTACGCGACGATGAACGCGGGCAAGTCGACGCTGCTCCTGCAGGCGTCCTACAACTACCGCGAACGCGGCATGCGCACGGCGATCCTCATCGCCTCGTTCGACGACCGCGCCGGCCAGGGCCGCATCTCCTCGCGCATCGGCCTGACCTCGGAAGCCATCGCCTTCGACCATGCCGACGACCTCTACAAGCATGTCGAGGAACTGAACGGCGACGGCGGTGGGGAGATCGCCTGCGTCTTCGTCGACGAGGCGCAGTTCCTGTCCGAGGAACAGGTCTGGCAGCTTGCCCGCGTCGCCGACCGGCTGCACATCCCGGTCATGGCCTACGGCCTGCGCACCGACTTCCAGGGCAAGCTCTTTCCCGGCTCCAAGGCGCTGCTCGCCATCGCCGACGAACTGCGCGAGGTGCGCACTATCTGCCATTGCGGCCGCAAGGCGACGATGGTCGTCAGGCTGGGCGCGGACGGCAAGGTGGCGCGTGAAGGCGCGCAGGTGGAAATCGGCGGCAATGACAAGTACGTTTCCTATTGTCGCCGCCACTGGGACGATATCATGAACGCCGACTGACGGCGCAAAGGGCGGTCAGGGGACAAACGATGAAACAGCTTTCTCTCGTCACGGCCGCCTTCCTCTGTCTTGCCGCCCCCGCCCTTGCGGAGGGCGATGCGATCGCGGGAAAGACGGTCTTCAAGAAATGCGCGCCCTGCCATTCCGTCGAGCCGGTCAACCGCGTCGGGCCGACGCTCGCCGGCATCGTCGGCCGGCCGGTCGCCTCGGTCGCGGACTACGGATATTCCGCCAGGATGCAGGCCTTCGCCGAGGGCGGCAGGGTGTGGAACGAGGCCCTGATCGCCGAATATCTGATGTCGCCCAAGGCGATGGTGCCGGGCACCGCCATGGCCTTCGCGGGACTGAAGAAGATGGAGGATATCGCCAACCTCATCGCCTATCTGAAGGCGCCGGCGGGCTACTAGCGGCGCGCCGAAAATTTTGGGCGCCGCTCTTGCGGCCGGTCCGGGCTGTCCCACATGTTGTTCGGCAACGCCGTCGGGCAGGTTCCTATCTGCCTGAAATCGTATAGTGTTGCCGCGATGGAATAAATCGGGCGGCGCAGACGTCTGCCGTGGAGAGTTTCAAGGGGACAAGGCATGGCCACACTTCAGAACTTCGATGCGGAAATCGAGAAGACCCGTAGCGTCGTCAACCAGATGCGCAGCAAGATGGAACAGTCGGGCGTCGTGCTCGACCAGTTCGCCAAGGCGGACACCAAGCTCGGCGACGTCAATTTCGACATCGAGAACGCCCGGATTTCGGACGTCATCAACCAGCAGAAGGTGATGGAGGGCAACATCGCCGATCTCATCATCGGGCTGGAGGACGCGACCAACATCTTCGGCACCGAATTCGAGAGCATGAAGAGCTATACGGGCTACGAGAAGTTCATCGGCATCTTCTCCAAGCAGAAGATGCAGCGCATGCGCACCGACCGCGTGCGCAACATGTCGCTGGCCGGCAACCTGCAGGAACTGCTCTCCAAGTCCGACACGATCGTCGGCATCCTCAAGGAGCAGAAATCGATCCTCGACCAGCGCTATAAGACCTCCGAGGCGAGCCTCGTGCAGGTCATCGAGCGCCGCAAGGGCACGATGACCAACCTCGAGGCCACCCAGAAGCGCATCGAGGAACTGAACCCGATGCTGATGGACCTCGAAAACCGCATCGCCGCCTCGACCGACCAGAAGACCCGCACGGACCTCGAGGGCGAGCGCTCGGCGCTGGCGACCGAATACAACATGATGCAGGCGAAGGAGCAGGAGCTTCTGGCCGAAAGCCAGACGCTGGAGCGCTACACCTCGATGTTCCAGACCTTCGTCGATTCGCTCAACAACCAGATCGCCGCGCAGAACACGCTGATCAACAAGCTGACCATCGATACCGAGCAGCGCATCGTGCTCTACAAGGCGCTGGAGGATTCGTTGAAGACGGCCGC
>CAMLOC010000298.1 GCA_946481465.1 uncultured Shinella sp.
GATCGACGAAGAAGATGAGGAGGTCGACCTCGCCGGTCGCGATCAGCGCGCCGATCTGCTGGTCGCCGCCGAGCGGGCCGCTCTTGAGGCGGGTGACGTCGAGGCCGGGACACGCCTCCAGCACCCGGCCGCCCGTCGTGCCGGTCGCCACGATCCTCGCCTGCGCCAGCGCCTTTTCATACTGCAGCGCAAAGGCCGCCATGTCGTCCTTCTTTTCGTCATGCGCGATGAGCGCGATGCATTTCCGGCGCGACATGGGCGTTCCTTGCGGCTTTAAATCGATTTGAACGCCTTATACAAAAGGGGCGAGGGCTTGAAAAGCCCCGGCCTGATATGCCCCTTCATCCGCCTGCCGGCACCTTCTCCCCGCTTGCGGGGCGCGGGGGAGGAGGCGACGTTTTTCCAGGCACCAGCGTCGGATGGGGAGGAATGCCTTTCCGCATATCCCTTCTCCCCGCTTGCGGGGAGAAGGTGGCGGCAGCCGGATGAGGGGCATACAGCGCTTATTACTGAAGCGGCCGCGGGATGGGGATCGGCACGATAGCGGGCAGCATCGTGTCGGCGGCGATCACCGATTCGATCGTGCGCCCCGCACTCTCGCCGCCGCCGGAAAAGGCGAGCGCCGTGGAGGAGACCCCGCCATTGCCCTGGTAGGTCACCGCCTGCTCGGAGGCGGGCGAAGCGCTGGCGAGCACCGTGCCGCAGGCCTTCGGCAGGTCCGACATCTTGAGATACCAGGGCTTGACCGGCTTGGCGTCCTTCTTCGGCTTGGGCTTTGCCCAGGGCTCCTTGGTGAACCACCAGGCGAGCGACTTGTCGCAGCCGTCGCCGGCCGGCACGCGGGCCTGCGGCTTGCAGCCGGCCGCGCCTTCCGGGCACTTGATGCGGATGTGGAAGTGCTCGTCATGGCCGTAGATCGGCCGCACCTTGCCGAGCAGCGAACGATCGCCCTGCCAGGTCTCGCATAGCTTCTTCTTGATGGCCGGGTTGACGAAGACGCGCTCGACCTGCGGGTAGCTCGCCGCCTTCATGACGAGACGGGCATGGGTAGCGGTCCAGCGGCGCGAATCGACCGTCAGGAACTTGCTCTTGTCGAGCATGGAGGTGAAGGGCAGCTTCTCGCGCTCTTCGGCGGACATCCTGTGGTCCGGCATGGGCGTGAACCAGATATCTGCATCGAGCCCGACCTGGTGCGAGGCATGGCCCGACAGCATCGGCCCGCCGCGCGGCTGGGAAATGTCGCCGAGCAGCAGGCCCGGCCAGCCGAGCGTCCGCGCGTCCTGCGAAAACTGTTCGATGAGCGCGATCATGTCCGGATGCCCCCAGCGCCGGTTGCGCGAAAGGCGCATGGCCTGCCAGGACGGGCCGTCCGTCGGGATCGCCACGGCGCCGGCGATGCAGCCCTTGGCGTAGGAGCCGTAGGGGCTTGCCGCCATGCTGGCCGGCAGGCGCTTGGCGCCGAACAGTTCCTTGGCCGGCCGCTCCTCGGCTGCAAGCGGGCCTGTGAGCGCGGTCAGCGCAAGGCCGGCGGCAAGGAGGCAGGTGGTCACGCGGGAAAGGGTGGAAAGCAAAGGCATCGTCCGGTCTGAAAATCGCAATCGCTGACGAAAGGTAAAGGATCATCCTTTCGCGGAGGTGAATCGTCGCCCGGAATAGGCGGGCCAAAAACCGCCGCTTTCATGGCAGGCCTGTCAATTGCCCGGATTTTGCCTATTCTCTGGTTCACGCTTCGGCGAACCAAACGAAAGGTATTTCGGCATGCAGGCAGCCTCCGGGAAAATCGTGTTCACCATCGCCCTCGCCCTGTCGCTGGCGGCCGCGGCCGGTGCGAAGGCCCAGGAGGCGAAGGAGCCCGTCTGGCGTAACGGTATCTCGACCATCGGCGAATTGAAGCGCCCGAACGGCTTCGAACGCTTCGACTATGTCAATGCCGACGCGCCGAAGGGCGGCGAACTGAAAATGTCCGAAACCGGCACGTTCGACACGTTCAATCCCGTTCTCTCCAAGGGCGAGGCGGCGACCGGCGTCGCCACCCTCGTCTTCGACACGCTGCTGAAATCCGCCGACGACGAGATCACCGCCTCCTATGGCCTGCTCGCCGAAGCCGTCTCCTATCCCGACGACTTTTCCTCGGCGACCTTCCGCCTGCGCCCGGAGGCGAAATGGGCGGACGGCCAGCCGGTGACGCCCGAGGACGTGATCTTCTCCTTCGACAAGTCGAAGGAGCACAATCCGCTGCTTTCCAACTATTACCGCCATGTGATCTCGGCGGAAAAGACCGGCGAGCGCGACGTCACCTTCCGCTTCGACGAGAAGAACAACCGCGAACTGCCGAACATCCTCGGCCAGTTCCCCATCGTGCCGAAGCACTGGTGGGAGGGCACGGACGCCAAGGGCAACAAGCGCGACATCGGCCGCACGACGCTGGAGCCGGTGATGGGCTCCGGGCCGTACAGGATCGCCTCCTTCCAGGCAGGCGGCTCCATCCGCTTCGAACTGCGTGACGACTATTGGGGCAAGGACCTCAACGTGAATGTCGGCCAGCACAATTTCCGCACCATCACCTACACGTTCTTCGGCGACAGGAACGTCGAATTCGAGGCCTTCCGCGCCGGCAATGTCGACTATGTCCAGGACAACAGCGCCAGCCACTGGGCGACGGCCTATGACTTCCCGGCCGTGAAGGACGGCCGCGTGGTGCGCGAGGAGATCGAGAACCCGCTGCGCGCCGTGGGCATCATGCAGGCCTTCGTGCCGAACCTGCGGCGCGACAAGTTCAAGGACCAGCGGGTGCGCGAGGCGCTGAACTACGCCTTCGACTTCGAGGAGCTGAACCGGACCCTCGCCTACAACGCCTACCAGCGCGTCGACAGCTATTTCTGGAACACGGAGCTTGCATCTTCCGGCCTGCCGGAAGGCCGGGAGAAGGAGATCCTGGAGGAGCTGAAGGACAAGGTCCCCGCCGCCGTCTTCACCACGCCCTATACCAACCCCGTCAACGGCGACCCCCAGAAGGTGCGCGAGAACCTGCGCAAGGCGGTCGCGCTGTTCAAGGAGGCCGGCTACGAGCTGAAGGGCAGCAAGCTGGTGAACGTGAAGACCGGCGAACCCTTCGGCTTCGAGATCCTCCTGTCCAACCCCTCCTTCGAGCGCACGGTCGCCCCCTTCGTCGCCAGCGTGAAGAAGATCGGCATCGATGCGCGCATGCGCACCGTCGATGCCTCGCAATATACCAACCGCATCCGCAGCTTCGACTACGACATGATCTACGGCATCTGGGCGCAATCACTCGTGCCCGGCAACGAGCAGAGCGACTATTGGGGCTCCGCCGCCGTCGACCTGCAGGGATCGAAGAACTATGCCGGCATCGCCGATCCGGCGATCGACGAGCTGATCCGCAGGATCGTCTTCGCATCGGACCGCGAGGAGCTGGTGGCGACCACCAGGGCGCTCGACCGCGTGCTGCTCGCCCATCACTATGTCGTGCCGCTGTTCTACGCCAAGGCCCAGCGCATCGCCTATTGGAACCACCTCGCCCGCCCCGCCGAACTGCCCTATTACGGCCTCGGTTTCCCCGATGTCTGGTGGTCGAAGAATGCCGCGAAATGAGCCGGGGCTTGCGCCGTGCGGCGTCCTCGGCTCCATATAGCGATGACGAATCACCGCCGCGGACAGCGGCGGCAGAACGGAAGGGTTGGGCTTGACCGACGGGACTGCGCCAAGAAAAGAAGACCGGCAACCGGCAGCAGCGGGTAACCGCTGATGGGCGCCTATATCCTCCGACGCATCCTGCTGATGATCCCGACGATCTTCGGCATCATGGCGATTTCCTTCGCGATCGTGCAGTTCGCCCCCGGCGGCCCGGTCGAGCAGGTCATTTCCGACCTCACCAGCCAGGGTTCCGGCGACCGCCTGTCCGGCGGCGGCAGCATAGTGCAGGATGCCGGGCAGGACAGCGCCTATCGCGGCGCGCGCGGCCTCGATCCGGAATTCATCGCCAAGCTGGAAAAGCAGTTCGGCTTCGACAAGCCGCCGCTCGAGCGCTTCTTCACCATGATGGGTGACTACCTGCGCTTCGATTTCGGCGAGAGCTTCTTCCGCAACACGTCCGTCATCGACCTCATCGCCCAGAAGATGCCGGTCTCCATCTCGCTCGGCGTGTGGATCCTCCTCTTCTCCTACGCCATCTCCATCCCGCTCGGCATCCAGAAGGCCGTGAAGGACGGTTCGGCCTTCGATGTCTGGACTTCCGGCATCATCATCGTCGGATACGCCGTGCCGAGCTTCCTCTTCGGCATCCTGCTGATCGTGCTCTTCGCCGGCGGCTCCTTCCTCGACTGGTTCCCGCTGCGCGGCATCGTCTCGGACAATTTCGACAGCCTCGCCTGGTGGCAGAAGCCGCTCGACTACATGTGGCACATGACGCTGCCGCTGATCACGCTCCTCCTGTCCGCCTTCGCCACGACGACGCTGCTCACGAAGAACTCGTTCATCGACGAGATCAAGAAGCAATACGTCACCACGGCCCGCGCCAAGGGCCTCACCGAGCGGCAGGTGCTCTACGGCCACGTCTTCCGCAACGCCATGCTGATCATCATCGCGGGCTTTCCGGGCGCCTTCATCTCGGCCTTCTTCACCGGTTCGCTGCTCATCGAATATATCTTCTCGCTCGATGGCCTCGGCCGCCTCGGCTACGATTCCATCGTCCGGCGCGACTATCCCATCGTCTTCGCGACACTGTTCATCTTCTCGCTGATGGGCCTCGTCGTCAGCCTCATCTCCGACCTCATCTATACCTGGGTCGATCCGCGCATCGATTTCGAGCGGAGGGACGTGTGATGAGCGCCGTGACGGATGCGACGCCTGTCGTCCCGCCGAAGAAGGGCCTGTTGAACCCGACGAACCTGCGCCGCTGGGAGAACTTCAAGGCGAACCGCCGCGGCTACTGGTCGCTGTGGATCTTCCTCGTCATCTTCGTCCTCAGCCTGTTCGCCGAGTTCATCGCCAACGACCGGCCGATCCTCGTCTCCTACAAGGGCGAGATCCTCTTGACGGCCTTCGTTGATTATCCGGAAGAAAAATATTTGGGTGAGATGGGATTTCTTGCCGTCACTGACTATCAAGCTTCCGAGATTTCAGATGAAATCCACGCCAATGGCTGGATGATCTGGCCACCGATCCGCTATTCCTATAGCAGCACGAACGCCTATGTTCCGCATTCAGCGCCGACCGAGCCGTTTTGGCTGATGTCCCAGGAAGAACGTTGCGCCGGCTATCCAGGTGGCGTTTCGGACCTGAAGTGTACTTGGAGCAACCTCAACTGGCTCGGCACGGACGACCAGGCGCGCGACGTGCTCGCCCGC
>CAMLOC010000299.1 GCA_946481465.1 uncultured Shinella sp.
AGGGAATGACCCCCGGGCGCGTCTGGGCGATCGTCATGGTCGCCATCCTCCACGCCCTCATCGGCTATGCGTTCGTCACCGGCCTTGCCTATAAATTCGTTAAGAACGTCCAGGAGGATCTGAAGACCTTCGACGTCCAGGAGGCGCCGCCGCCCGAAGAGGAGCCGCCGCCCCCGCCCGATACGCCGCAGCCGCCGCCGCCGGTCACGACGCCGCCGCCGATGCAGCGCTTCGAGAACCTCCCGCCGCCGCCAGTGGCCGCGCCGCCACCGCCGCCCGTCCCGGCGCCTTATGTTCCGCCGGCCCCGCCGGCGCCGCCGGCTCCGCCGCCGCCGCCTCGCACCGTCGAGCCGGCCCGCGCCCGCGCGAACCTGGCATCCTACGTCTCGAACGACGACTATCCCGCGTCGGCCCTCCGCAACGAGGAACAGGGCACGACCGGCTTCCGCCTGACCGTTGGCCCGGATGGCCGCGTCAGCAACTGTGTGGTCACCTCGTCGAGCGGCTCGTCCGCGCTCGATGCGGCCACGTGCCGTCTGATGCGCAGCCGCGCCCGGTTCACGCCGGCGCGCGACAATACCGGCGCGTCCACCACGGACACGGTGAACAGTCGTATTACCTGGCGGATCCAGGGATAGTTTCGATCAACCGTTTTTCACTTTTGATGAGAGGGAATTAAGACAATGGCAGCACCAGCAGCAGGCGGCGGCGAAAACCCCTATGGCCTGATGGCCGCGCTCGAACAGGGCGGCGTCATCGCCCAGATCACTTTCGGCATCATGGTCCTGATGTCGGTCGGATCCTGGTACGTCTTCTTCGTCAAGATCATCGAGCAGCAGAAGATCATCAACGAGGGACGCCGCGCCCGCACCGCATTCTGGCAATCGGCCAATTTGCGCGAAGGCGCGAACAAGCTCACCAAGAACGGCGCCTATCGCCAGATCGTCGACGACGGCCTGATCGCGCAGGAGCAGCACACCAAGCTGACCGATCCGATCGACCAGCACGACTGGATGCAGAACAGCCTCGCCCGCAGCCAGGGCGCGATCTCCGCGAAGCTCTCGACCGGCCTTGCCCTGCTCGCCACCGTCGGCTCGACCGCGCCGTTCGTCGGCCTGTTCGGCACCGTCGTCGGCATCTACCGCGCGCTGATCCGCATCGGTGCGTCGGGTCAGGCCTCGATCGACGCCGTCGCCGGCCCGGTCGGTGAGGCGCTGATCATGACCGCGCTCGGTCTCGCCGTCGCGGTTCCGGCCGTCATGCAGTACAACTGGCTGATGCGCCGCAACAAGGTCATCACCGAGGAACTGCAGCGCTTCGCCAACGACGTGCACGGCTACATGATGTCGGGCGGCAGCGTCCGTCCGTCGGTCGCGACCGCGCGCAGCGCCGCTGCTGCCCCGGCCCGCCCGGCCGCCGGCACCGCCGCTGCCGGCACCGCCGGCGCCGCACCGAAGGCCTAAGCACGACCCCGGCGGAGTCATGCGGCTCCGCCGGTCGACCATCCGCGGCCCGGCCGGCCGCGGATTGACAGAGTAGGAATTGAAACATGGCAATGCAGGTCGGCGAACATAGTGATGAAGACACACCGATGTCTGACATCAACACGACGCCCTTGGTGGACGTCATGCTGGTGCTGCTCATCATCTTCCTCATCGCCGTCCCGGTCGTGCTGCAGAGCGTCCCGGTTGAGCTTCCGAAGGTCGACTATCAGGCGACGACGACGAAGCCGGAGAACGTGAACCTCTCGGTCCGCGCCGTGAACGGCGAGTGCGAAGTCTATTGGGACCTGACCCGGATGAACTCCGAGCAGCTGCTCGAGCGCGCCGACGCGGAATTGCGCCGGCAGGTCGAGGCGGTCGGCGGTCCTCAGAACATCACCGACGAGAACATGCCGGAAGTGCATATCCGCGGCGACATCAACACGCCCTATCGCTGCATCGGCGGCGCCATCTTCACGATGCAGCGTGTCGGCTATGCCCGCATCGCCTTCGTGTCCGAACCGCCGCCCCGCGGCGGGGTCCGTCTGTGACCGGCCTGATTCAGGAGTAGAAAATGAGCGCAGCAATCCTCAATCCTGAATCGGCGGAACCGATGATGGACATCAACACGACGCCGTTGATCGACGTCATGTTGGTGCTCCTGATCATGTTCATCATCACGATCCCGGTTCAGACCCACGCGGTGAAGCTCGACCTCCCGGTCAACCAGCCGCAGAACACCCCGCCGCCGGTCGATCCGGTGAAGAACGAGGTCGCGATCATGCCCGGCGACGTCGTCCTGTGGAACGGCCGTCCGGTCAACCTGACGACCCTGCGTCAATATATGCAGATCACCACGACGATGACTCCGGTGCCGGAGCTCCACCTCAAGCCGCACCCGGAAGCGCGCTACGAGATGGTCGACGAGGTGCTCGCGGTCGCCAAGCGCGCCCAGGTCACGGCCATGGGCTTCGTCGGCAACGAGGCCTACGCCAACTTCTAAGGCGGGCGGCCCGAGCAGAAACAGGAGGCGGCGCTTCGGCGCCGCCTCTTTTTTTTGCCCGGCTGATGCCAGGTTTGAACCTTGGCTGCGGTACAATGCGCGCGCATCAAATTGCCCGAGCAGACCGAAAGCGCATCGAAGGAGGTTTGAGATGGAGGGAAGCTGCCATTGCGGCGCGGTTCGGGTGACGGTGCCGGAAGCGCCGACCTGGGTGGGGTCGTGCAATTGCTCCTTGTGCCGCAAGCTTGCCTGGCTGGTCGCTTATTATCCCGACGACGCGGCGACGGTGACCGGCGAGACAGTCCCTTATATCTGGGGCGACCGCATGATCGGCATCCATCACTGCCCAATTTGCGGCTGCGGCACGCATTGGCGGACGCTGGGAGAGGATTTCGGCAAGATGGGGGTCAATGCGCGGCTGCTGGACGGCTTCGACCCGGCGACCGTCGAGGTGCGGCCGCTCGACGGCGCGAGCTTCTGACCCGTTGAGATTCGCCGTTCCCGATCTTCCCTGGGAGCGGCGGAGTGCGGCCCAGTCCCTTCGGCGCAGGCCGTGGCTTAAGCGGCCAGTCCCTCGAACTGGAGCCTGGCGAGCCGGGCATAGAGTCCGCCGCGCGCATTGAGCGCCTCATGATCGCCTTCCTCAACGATCCGGCCCTGGTCGAGCACGATGATCCGGTCGGCGGCGCGCACGGTCGCCAGCCGATGCGCGATCACGATCGTGGTCCGGCCTTCGAACAGTCGTTCGAGCGACGCCTGGACCAGGCGCTCGGATTCGGCATCCAGCGCCGAGGTCGCCTCGTCGAGCAGCAGCAGGGGCGCGTCGCGCAGCAGCGCCCGCGCGATCGCGATGCGCTGGCGCTGGCCGCCCGACAGCCGCGCGCCGCCTTCGCCCAGATAGGTGTCGAGCCCCTCGGGCAGGCGCCGAAGGAATTCGGCGGCGTTGGCGGCTTCGGCCGCCTCCCACAGCGCCTCGTCGCTCGCCTCCCAGCGGCCGTAGCGCAGATTGTCGCGCGCCGAGGCTGCGAAGATCACCGTCTCCTGCGGGACATAGGCGATCCGGCCGCGCACGTCGGCCGGGTCGGCCTGCCTGAGGTCGACGCCGTCGAGGCGGATCGTACCGGCTTCGGGATCGTAGAAGCGCTGGGCCAGGTTGAACAAGGTCGACTTGCCCGCGCCCGAAGGGCCCACCACGGCAAGCGTCTCGCCCGGTCGCACGCTCAGCTTGAAATCGACCAGGGCACTCGTGTCGCGCCGGGTCGGATAGCGGAACGTGACATTGTCGAACTCGAGCGCGCCGCGGGCCGGCTCGGGCAGCGCGACCGGATTCGCTGGGGCCCGGATCTCCGGTACCTCCGCTAGCAGCTCGGACAATCGGCCGGCCGCGCCGGCGGCACGGAGCAGGTCGCCATAGACCTCGGTCAAGGCACCAAGCGCGCCGGCGACCAGGGCGGCGGTCGCGACGAAGGCGGCGACCGTCCCGCCGCTGATATTGCCGGTCGCGACGCCGAAGGCGGCCTGGCGCATCATCATCGTCACGCCGCCCAAGGTCATGGCGATCACGATCGCTGTCAGGAAGGCGCGCACCCGGATCCTGCGCCGCGCCGTCGCATAGGCATTCTCGACCGCTTCCCGGAAACGCGCCGCCTCGCGCCGCTCCTGGACGAAGGCCTGGACGATCTTCATGGCGCCGAGGGTCTCGGCGACGATCGTGCCGACGTCGGCGACCCGGTCCTGGCTGTGCCGCGAAAGATTGCGCACCCGCCGGCCGAGGGTGACGATCGGCACGACGACCAGAGGCAGGCCGACGAGCAGGCCGAGCGTCAGGGTCGGCGCGAGCGTGAACAGATAGGCGATGCCGCCAATGCCCATCACGACGTTGCGTAGCGCGACCGAGACGGTGGATCCGACCACGGTCTCGATCACGGCGGTGTCGGTGGTGATGCGCGAGGCGATCTCCGAGGGTCGGTTCTCCTCGAAGAAGCGCGGCTCGAGCCGCAGCAGATTCTCCTGCACCGACGCCCTTATGTCGGCGATCACGCGTTCGCCAAGGATCGAGACGAAATAGAAGCGGCAGGCGGTCGCCAGCGCAAGCACGCCGACGATGAAGAACAGATAGTTGAAATGATGCGAGATGGCCGCGGCGTCCTGGCCGCCGCCGAAGCCCTGGTCGATCACGCGCCGCAGGCCGTCCGGAATCGCCAGCGTCGCCGCCGCAGCGGTCAGCAGGGCGACGCCCGCGGCCGCGATCCGCCACGGATAGCGCAGCATATGGCGCCAGACCATGCGCAGGTTGCCGATCTGCCGGATCGGCACGGGTTCCGGACGAGAAGCGGCAGCCATATTTGGGGCCTAGCAGTGGCCCGACTGCCGCTCAATGGCGTGCCGGAACGGGATTCGCGACCTGTGGTTCTAGCCTATGGTCAAAACCCCTCCGCCTCCCCATAAGGGCGCGCACAGGGGGCGGAGGTACGATGCTTTACGACGCGTATGAGGTACAGCGCTCGCTGCTTGCCGGTGCCAGCACCCTCGCCAATATCGGCGCAGGCTGGATGCAGAACCCAGTCAATCCGCTGGCATATTCGCATATGGGGCCGATCGTTGCATCGGCCCTCGACGTATTTGCCCATGCGGCGGCGCCACGCGGCAAGCCCGATTTCGGCCTGACCCACACGGTCGTCGAGGGCCGCGAAGTGGCGGTCACCGAGGAAGTCGTGCTGCGCAAGCCGTTCGGCCAGCTGAAGCGCTTTCGGCGCGAAGGCGTCGACGGTGGGCCGAAGCTGTTGATCGTCGCGCCGATGTCCGGTCACTATGCGACGCTGCTGCGCGGCACGGTCGAGCGGATGATGCCCGGCCACGACGTCTACATCACCG
>CAMLOC010000300.1 GCA_946481465.1 uncultured Shinella sp.
TGACCGCTGCATCAGCTGGCTGCCCTGGTATCATGACATGGGGCTGGTCGGCTGCTTCCTCTCGCCGGTCGCCAACCAGGTCTCGACCGATTATCTCAAGACCGAGGATTTCGCCCGCCGCCCGCTCGCCTGGCTGGACATGATCAGCCGCAACGAGGGCAGCTCGATCAGCTATTCGCCGACCTTCGGCTACGACATCTGCGCCCGCCGCATGTCAAGTCAGACCAAGGCATCGGACCGGTTCGACCTTTCCCGCTGGCGGCTGGCTGGCAATGGCGCGGACATGATCCGGCCCGACGTGATGCAGAGCTTCGTCGACGCCTTTGCCGAGGCCGGCTTCAAGGCATCCGCCTTCCTGCCGAGCTATGGCCTGGCGGAAGCCACGCTCGCCGTTTCGATCATGCCGCCGGGCGAGGGCATCGTCGTCGAGCTGGTCGAGGAGACCGACCTTTCGGGCGGCGACGGCGCGCACGGGCGGCCACAGCGCTACCGGGCGATCGTCAATTGCGGCAAGCCCGTGAAGGACATGACCGTCGAGATCCGCGAGGAGGACGGCACGCCCCTCCCCGAACGCGCGATCGGCAAGCTCTGGGCCAAGGGCCCCTCGATCATGCAGGGCTATTTCCGCGACGCCGAGGCGACCGCCGCCTGTTTGGTCGACGGCTGGCTGGACACCGGCGACATGGGCTATCTCTCGGACGGCTATGTCTACATCGTCGGCCGGGCGAAGGACATGATCATCATCAACGGCAAGAATCACTGGCCGCAGGACATCGAATGGGCGGTCGAACAGCTCCCCGGCTTCAAGGCGGGCGACATCGCCGCCTTCGCGATCACGACGCCCGGCGGCGAGGAAACGCCGGCGGTGCTCGTCCAGTGCCGCACCACCGACGACAATGAACGCGCCCGGCTGCGCGACGAGATCCGCGAGAAGGTGCGTTCCATCACCGGCATGCACTGCGTGGTCGAGCTCGTCCCGCCGCGCACCCTGCCCCGCACCAGCTCGGGCAAGCTCAGCCGCGCCAAGGCGCGCAACCTTTATCTGTCGGGCGAGATCCAGCCATACGATATCGCGGCGTAAGCGCCCGGCGCAGGGATGGCGGCGGATCATTTGCACCGGACTCGCCCCCTTGCGCTCCCCCGCTCCCCCGGCTATGTGCCCCGCTCTCGGACCTGGAGGAGTGTAGCTCAGTTGGTAGAGCATCGGTCTCCAAAACCGAGGGCCGTGGGTTCGAGTCCCTCCACTCCTGCCACCTCAGGGTTTCAGGTATCGGCTTAGGGTTCGAGAATTAGCGAGGTCAGGCGGCTCCGGCGGATGTCCGGATAGCGGCCCATGGCCTCGTTGCTGTTGTTGGTTGTCGATTTGAAGGGCAGGCGTGGCGAAGACTTCACCCGGCGAATTCCTCCGGCAGGTAAAGGCCGAGACCGCGAAGGTCGTTTGGCCGACCCGCCGCGAGACGGTGACGACCGCGATCATGGTCGTCATCATGACGATGCTGCTGGGCATCTTCTTCTTCGGCGTCGACCAGCTGTTCAGCCAGGTGGTCAAGCTGCTGCTGTCGCTGCTCGGTTGAGTTTTTCGGGGAATTGATCGCAGATGTCGCGTTGGTACATCATCCACGCCTATTCGGGCTTCGAGAACAAGGTCCGCGACGCCATCATGTCGGAGGCGACCCGCATGGGGCTCGACCGGCTGGTGGAATCGGTCGAGGTGCCGACCGAGAAGGTCACCGAGGTTCGCCGCGGCAAGAAGGTGACGTCGGACAAGAAGTTCTTCCCCGGCTATGTGCTGGCGAAGCTCGAGATGAACGACGACGTCTATCACCTCGTGAAGAACACGCCGAAGGTGACCGGCTTCCTCGGCTCGATGGGCAAGCCGCAACCGATCAGCGAGGCCGAGGCCGCGCGCATCCTGAACACCAAGGCCGAAGCCGCCGCCGCCGCGCCGAAGACCAAGATCAAGGTCGATTTCGAGATCGGCGATCAGGTGAAGGTGCTGGACGGCCCGTTCGCGAGCTTCAACGGCCTGGTCGAGGAGCTCGATTTCGATCGCAGCCGGGTGAAGGTCGCGGTGTCGATCTTCGGCCGCGCGACGCCGGTGGAGCTCGAATTCGAGCAGGTGGAACGGGCGAAGTAGGATTGAGCGTCATCCTGAACTTGTTTCAGCATCCATAAGCGCCGCCTCGCTATTCCCGTGAGGCCAGAGATTATGGACCCTGAAACGAGTTCAGGATGACGGATTTGAAATACCCCGCGCTTCGGCTCGGGGAGTATCGCGGGAGGCATCCTTCGGGGCGCCGCATGGACCGCTAAACCTTGAAGGGTGAATGAACGATGGCAAAGAAGATCACCGGCTACATCAAGCTGCAGGTGCCGGCCGGCAAGGCCAACCCCAGCCCGCCGATCGGCCCGGCGCTCGGACAGCGCGGCGTCAACATCATGGAATTCTGCAAGGCGTTCAACGCGCAGACCGGCGATCAGGAAAGCGGCACGCCGCTGCCGACGGTGATCACCGTCTATGCGGATCGCAGCTTCTCCTTCGTGACGAAGACCCCGCCGGCGTCTTACCTGATCAAGAAGGCCGCCAACCTGAAGTCGGGCTCCAAGGAGCCGGGCAAGATCAGCGCGGGCACGATCGCGCGCTCCAAGCTGCGCGAGATCGCCGAGGCGAAGATGAAGGATCTGAACGCGAACGATCTCGACGCCGCGACGAAGACGATCGAAGGCTCCGCCCGCGCGATGGGCCTCGAAGTGGTGGAGGGCTGATCCAATGACCAAGCTCAGCAAGAAGGCAAAGGCGCTGGCCGCCACGGTCGACCGCGAGAAGCTCTATGGCGTCAGCGAGGCGATCGCGCTCGCCAAGACCAACGCGACCGCCAAGTTCGACGAAACGATCGAGATCGCGCTCAATCTCGGCGTCGATCCCCGCCATGCCGACCAGATGGTCCGCGGTGTGGTGACGCTGCCCAAGGGCACCGGCAAGGATGTCCGCGTCGGCGTGTTCGCGCGTGGCGCCAAGGCCGATGAAGCCATTGCGGCGGGCGCCGAAGTGGTAGGGGCCGAGGATCTGCTCGAAGCGGTCCAGGCCGGCAACATCGATTTCGACCGCTGCATCGCGACGCCCGACATGATGGGCCTGGTCGGCCGGCTCGGCAAGGTGCTCGGCCCCAAGGGCCTGATGCCGAACCCGAAGCTCGGCACCGTGACGATGAACGTCGGCGAGGCGGTCAAGGCGGCCAAGGGCGGCCAGGTCGAGTTCCGCGTCGAAAAGGCCGGGATCATCCATTCGGGGATCGG
This sequence comes from uncultured Shinella sp., assembly GCA_946481465.1. The sequence goes on from CAMLOC010000300.1 coordinate 3,298, forward strand.
CAAGGCCAGCTTCCCGGCCGAAGACCTGCGCGCCAATTTCGACGCCTTCGTCGATGCGATCGTCAAGGCGAAGCCGTCGGGCGCCAAGGGCAAATATCTGCGCAAGATTGCGGTCAGCTCCACGATGGGAGCCGGCGTGAAGGTCGACGTGGCCGAGGTCAGCGCGGTTTGATTTACCGCGTCATCCCGGCGAAGGCCGGGATCTCCCGCGGCGAGGAGTGTCCTCCTGCTGCCTGAGATGCCGGCCTCCGCCGGCATGACGATCAAAGGAATTGCCGGGATCGTTCGCGAGACCGGCATGTACCGTCCGAGACTGCAGGTGGGCTTCGGCTCTTAATCTCCTGCAATAGACGGGGAAAAGTTTACCGGGCCCTCCGTGCGATGGATCCCGGGTCTGCCGGCGGGAGATATCCCAAGGGTCAGGCGACCAACCCCTCGGACGGGTCGGCGAGCGGCGTATCAGCTCGGCGGCTCAACCACCCGGCGGATGTTCCGTCGGGTATGTAAGTGGAGATTGGCATGGATCGAGCTCAAAAGTCCGAGCTGGTCGCCGAGATGAACCGCACCTTCACCGAGACGAGCGTGGTCGTGATCACGCGCAACCTCGGCCTCTCCGTCGCGCAGTCCACTGCGTTGCGGACGAAGATGCGCGAAGCGGGCGCCAGCTACAAAGTGGCCAAGAATCGCCTTGCCCGCATCGCAGTCGAGGGTACGGCCTACAGCAGCATCAGTGATCTGCTGGTTGGGCCGACCGCGTTCAGCACCTCCGTCGATCCCGTCGCACCTGCCAAGGTGATCGTGGATTTCGCGAAGACCAACGACAAGTTGGAAATCGTCGGCGGGGCGATGGGCGACACCGTCCTCGACGTGAACGGCGTGAAGGCCTTGGCCGAACTGCCGTCGCTTGACGAACTGCGCGCCAAGATCGTGGGCCTCGTGCAGGCTCCCGCGACCAAGATCGTGCAGATCGTGCAGGCGCCGGCCGGCCAGCTTGCGCGCGTGTTCGCGGCCTATGCGGACAAGGAAAACGCCTGACCTTTTACGGTATCAACTTGAAACTTGCAGGGGCATTGCCCCATATGGAGACATTCAATGGCAGACCTTCAGAAAATCGTTGACGACCTTTCGGCCCTGACCGTCCTCGAGGCGGCGGAGCTTTCGAAGCTTCTCGAAGAGAAGTGGGGCGTTTCGGCCGCTGCGGCCGTTGCCGTCGCCGCTCCCGCCGGTGGTGGCGCCGCCGCCGCTGTCGAAGAGCAGACCGAGTTCGACGTGATCCTCACCGGCGACGGTGGCAAGAAGATCAACGTGATCAAGGAAGTCCGCGCGATCACCGGCCTCGGCCTCACCGAAGCCAAGACGCTCGTCGAGTCGGCTCCGAAGGCCGTCAAGGAAGGCGTGAACAAGGAAGAAGCCGAGAAGGTGAAGAAGCAGCTTGAGGAAGCTGGTGCTACCGTCGAGCTGAAGTAATCCGTCGGGCGGTCACCGCCTGACTCATTCGTCATTCCGGCGCAGGCCGGAATCTCGTGAAGCAGGGTTCCGACCCTGCGGCCTGAGACCCCGGCCTTCGCCGGGGTGACGAGACCAGGGGAAGACGGAAGAAGCCCAATCGACAATACCTGCCCCACCCTTTCGGGGTCTCCGGGAAACGATCCGAAGTTGCGCGACGGATCGAACGAATGGGAGACGGGCGGCAGGCTCACAAGACGCAGGCGGTGCGGTCCCCGGTAGCCCCGGAGGCCGCACCCCTTCGTCGTTCTGCGCGGCATGATCGAATCCAAGGTGCGAGGCGAGACACATGGCGACCCAGGCAATTCCGGCCACGGCAAAGAAGCGCATCCGCAAGGTCTTCGGGAATATCCACGAAGTCGTGCAGATGCCGAACCTGATCGAGGTGCAGCGCGAAAGCTACGAGCATTTCCTGCGCTCGCGGCCTGCGGACAATTATGTGTCGGGCCTTGAAAAGACTCTTCGGTCGGTCTTCCCGATCCGCGACTTCGCCGGCACCGCCGAGCTCGATTTCGTCCATT
>CAMLOC010000301.1 GCA_946481465.1 uncultured Shinella sp.
GCCTGACGCGCCGCCATCCAGTTGACGTTGCCGCGCAGCGTGTTGATCTCGCCGTTATGGGCGACCATGCGATAGGGGTGCGCCAGCTTCCACGACGGGAAGGTGTTGGTGGAGAAGCGCTGGTGCACGAGGGCGACCGCCGATTCGAAGCGCGGATCGGCAAGGTCCTTGTAATAGGCGCCCACCTGATAGGCGAGGAACATGCCCTTGTAGACGATGGTCGTCGAGGAGAGCGACACCGGGTAGAAGCTGCTCTCCTCTCCCTCGTATTCGTCATAGATGCGGTTGGAGATCACCTTGCGCAGCGTGAAGAGACGGCGCTCGAACTCGCCGTTCGTCGCGGCCTCGCGGCCCGCGCCGATGAACACCTGGACATGCCGCGGCTCGGTGGCGGCGATCTCGGGAGCCTTGGAGAGCGAGGAATTGTCGACCGGCACGTCGCGGAAGCCGAGGAGGACCTGCCCCTCTTCAGCCACGACATCCCCGATGACCTTCTTGAAATAATCGATGAGCTTCTCATCCTGCGGCATGAAGATGTGGCCGACGGCATATTCGCCTGCCTTCGGCAGCGTGATGCCCTGCTTGGCCATCTCCTCGCGGAAGAAGCGGTCCGGAATCTGGACGAGAATGCCCGCACCGTCGCCCATCAGCGGATCCGCGCCGACAGCGCCGCGATGCGTCAGGTTTTCGAGCATGAAGAGCCCGTCCTTGACGATCTGGTGCGATTTCTTGCCTTTCAGATGCGCCACGAAGCCGACGCCGCAGGCATCGTGTTCATTGCGCGGATCATAGAGTCCCTGTTTTTTCGGCAGGCCCGGTTTGGAAGCGCGTGTCGTGGCGCCCGTCGCAGTCGCCTGCGCCCGGAACTGCCGCAAATCATGTGCTTGGGTCTTCACCATCATCTTCTTCCTCCTGGGCGCCCATCCGGGCAGCCGTTTTCGCCCGTGCGACCCCTTGCCTTGGACGGGGCCTCGCGAGCGGTTGCTTCCTGAACCCGGTGCGGCCGCAAAGCGACGGCCGGCCGGAAGTGATCATCGTGACCGTCAGGGCGGCCGGGCTTGCATAGGGAGCGGCCCTCCCTCGCCCGGCGCCGTCTTCGGCTGTCTCCGCGGTCGCGGAAGGCGCCTCTTCGGTCTCTTGACCGAAATAGGACAGCAAGACTGTCCTATTTCATGGGCTCTATGCCAGAAACACCCCCCGCCCGCAAGGCCATCATGCCAAATAATCACCACCTCATGAAGAAAAATTGCCCGCCTTGCCGCAAGCTTGAAATTAAATTACCGGCGCCCGGCACATTGTTTCCATTCCTTTCATTCTCCAGGGGGATGGCACTTTCCGCCGTTTTCGGCGATTGATCGCCCTCATTTCTCCATTATGGTCCTCCCGCAGCCACATTCGCACTGGAAACCACATGTTTTTCGCCTCCGACAACTGGGCCGGCGCCCATCCCGACATTGCACAGAGCCTCGTGACGGCAGCCGGCGGCTTCGCCTCGGCCTATGGCACCGGCGACCTCGACAAGCGTGTGGAAAAGACCTTTTCGGAGATTTTCGAGCGCGACGTCGCCGTCTTCTTCGTCGGCACGGGCACGGCGGCCAACTCCCTGGCGCTCGCCAGCTTCAACCGCCCCGGCGGCCAGGTCTTCTGCCACCGCGAAGCCCATGTGAATGTCGATGAATGCAACGCGCCGGAATTCTTCGCCACCGGCTCCAAGCTGGTGCCGATCGACGGGCCTGCCGGCAAGCTCTCCCCCGACGCCCTTGCCGCCGCCATCGGCCGCTTCCCGCCGGATTTCGTGCATGGCGGGCAGCCGATGGCCGTCACCATCACCCAGGCGACCGAAGCCGGCACCGCCTATACGCTCGACGAGATCGCCGCCCTTTCGGCCGTCACGAAGGCGGCCAACCTGCCGCTGCACATGGACGGCGCCCGCTTCGCCAACGCGCTCGCCCATCTTGGCACGACGCCGGCGGAGATGACCTGGAAGCGCGGCGTCGACATCCTTTCCTTCGGCGGCACGAAGAACGGTTGCTGGTGCGCCGAAGCGCTGGTGCTGTTCGATCCCGGCAAGGCGCAGCAGATGCACTTCCTGCGCAAGCGCTCGGCCCAGCTGTTCTCCAAGTCCCGCTTCATCGCCGCCCAGTTCGACGCCTATTTCAAGGACGGGCTCTGGCTCACCCTTGCCCGCCATTCCAATGCCATGGCGGCGCGCCTTGCGGCCGGCTTCGCCGTGTCGCACACGGCCCGCCTCGCCTGGCCGACCGGCTCGAACGAACTCTTCGCCATCATCCGCAACGATGCAATGGCGGCCCTGAAGGACAAGGGCGCCGTCTTCTACGACTGGCCGGCCGGCCCCGAGCTGAAGGCGACCATGCGCGCGGACGAAACCCTCATCCGCCTCGTCACCAGCTTCGCAACGACCGAAGAGGACGTCGACGCCTTCCTCTCGGCGCTCTGACACCAAAAAGGCGGTGCCCTGCGGCACCGCCCTTCTTCATTCCCGACATAGGCCGACGATCAGTTGGTCTGCGCTTCGATCTGCTTGGCATCGCGCTGGACGGCCGCGATCTCGATACGGCGCGGCTTGGCGGCTTCCGGGATCTCGCGCAGGAGATCGATGTGGAGAAGGCCGTTCTTCAGCGAGGCGGCGCGCACTTCCACATGATCGGCGAGCTGGAAACGGCGCTCGAAGGCGCGCTTGGCGATGCCGCGATAGAGAAACTGGCTGTCCTCGGCCGCTTCGTCCTTCTTCTCGCCCTTGACCGTCAGCGCGTGTTCGCGCGCCTCGATGGAGAGTTCGCTCTCGTCGAAACCCGCCACCGCCATGGTGATGCGGTAGGTGTTCTCGCCGGTGCGCTCGATGTTGTAGGGCGGATAGCTCTGGGCCTGATCGGGCTGGCCGAGGCTGTCGAGCATGGTGAAGAGACGGTCGAAACCGACGGTGGAACGATAGAGGGGGGAGAAATCGACGTGACGCATGGTGTCCTCCTTTAGAGCAACGGTTGCGATCTTCTGAGGGCGGCACCCGATTTCCGAAGGTGCAGCCCGGTTCAACCGGCCTCCGCCCCATTCTGGCGACGGAAACCTCGACGGACCCTTTCGGCGCCCGTGACGATGAGATGGGAATGGATTTTCGCCCGTTCAAGGGGTGTCGGGCGGGCGAAAGCGCAAGGCCCGCAGAATTTTCCAGATGAACGGCGGATGAACGGCGGCTTCGGACGACGTTCAGATTGGTCCTGCTAGAACGGCAGCATCGGAAGCGAAAACTTCTGACGACCGGGGTGTAACGTCCCTTCCTTCCCGGTCAAATTACGCCGGACTGCATGTGTCGCCACCCCCGTTGCCACATGCAGCCGGCTTTTTTCTTTGACGGCACCGACGCCAGCGCCTATCCATCGATCATCGAGGCCCGCCGAGACCCGCCTGCGCCATGGATGCCATCCTCCACGCCACCGCCGACAATCCCGTCCCAGAGAACCATTTCGCCGGCTTCCTGGACGGCAGCGGCGGCGTGAAGATCCGCTATGCGGTGTTCCGCTCGACGGCACGCGAGGCCAAGGGCACGGTCGTGCTCCTGCAGGGCCGCAGCGAGTGCATCGAGAAATATTTCGAGACGATCAACGACCTCACCGCCCGCGGCCTCTGGGTCGCCACCTTCGACTGGCGCGGCCAGGCCGGCTCCGACCGGCTGATAGCGGGCAGCCGCACCGGCCACATGACGCGGTTTTCCGAATACGAGGCCGATCTCTCGCTCTTCCTGGAGAAGATCGTGCTGCCGGACGCGCGCCTGCCCTTCTTCATCGTCGCCCATTCGACCGGCGCGCTCGTCGCCCTTTCCCAGGCGCCGCTGCTCGAAAACCGCATCGAGCGCATGGTGCTCGCCGCCCCCTTCATCGCGCTTGCCGGCCAGTCGATGAGCCAGCGCAAGATCACCCTCATCGCCCGCCTCGCCACGCTTTTCGGCCTCGGCAGGCGCACGTTCCGCAAGGGCGACCCGCCGCTCGACTTCGCGCACAACATCGTGACGTCGGACCAGCGGCGCTTTGCCCGCAATGCCGCGATCTTCGCCGAGCATCCGGAGCTTTCGATAAGCTGGCCCTCCGCCCGCTGGCTGAACGAAACGCTGAGGACCATGGCGCGCGTCACGCATCAGGATCACCTGACGCGCATTCGCATCCCCACCCTGCTTTTGTGCCCGACGCGCGATGCCCTCGTGCCGCGCAAGGCGATCGGCGATCTCGCGCGCATCTTCCGCGCCGCCCGCCTCATCGAGATCGACGGCGCGCGCCACGAACTGTTCCAGGAGGCCGACCGCTACCGCGCGCAGGCGCTGGCGGCGATCGACGCCTTCATTCCGGGGAGCGACGCCGAGCAGACCAGCCTCGGCGCCTGAGCGCGGCCCTCAAGCCTTCAGCAGCGCCATCGCCTCGTCATAGACCTTGCGGCTGCCGGCCGCGATGATCTCTCCGCCCATTTCCGCCGGGCCGCCGTCCCAGGCGGTGATGATGCCGCCCGCCTGCTCGATGACGGGAATGAGGCCGCCGACATCATAGGGCTTCAGCCCGCATTCGACGACGAGGTCGATATGGCCGGCGGCGAGCAGCGCATAGGCGTAGCAATCGACGCCGTAGCGGAAGAGCCGCACCTTCTCCTGCACCGCTTCGAACCGCGTCTTGCGGCTTTCCGTGAAGAGATGCGGCGAGGTGGTGAAGAGGATCGCGTCCGACAGGCTGTCGCACGGCCGCGTCGTCAGCGCCTTGCTGCCGTCCGGCCCGGCATAGTGGGACACCTTGCCGTCGGCGAAATAGCGCTCGCGGGTGAACGGCTGGTCGATCAACCCCATGACGGCCTCGCCGTTGCGGTAGAGGCCGATCAGCGTGCCCCAGACCGGCACGCCGGAAATGAAGGCGCGCGTGCCGTCGATCGGGTCGATGACCCAGACATATTCACGGTCGAGGCCGACCGAGCCGTGCTCCTCGCCGAGGATGCCGTGTTCGGGGAAATGCTCTTCGATCAGGGCGCGGATGGCCAGTTCCGCCGCCCGGTCGCCCTCCGTCACGGGGTCGAAGCCGGCGGCCTCCTTGTTGACGACATCGGCGCCGGCGCGAAAGCGCGGCAGGGTTTCTCTGCCGGCGGCATCGGCAAGACGGTCGAAGAAGGCGCGATCAGGCAACATGGGGATCTCTCGGAGGCTGCAGACCGCCTTCCTTACTGTATCGCCGCGCAAAACGAAACCGGATTGACGCGCACGCCCGCGCGCGATGGGCTTTAAGAAAATTGCGCGACGGGCCGCAAATTTGCACGTCTGCTGCG
>CAMLOC010000302.1 GCA_946481465.1 uncultured Shinella sp.
CTCGGCGCCGGCGCCTTCCGCGATCTTGCCGAAATTGGAGGTCAGCGACTGGGCGGACTTCTTGCCCTTCAGGTCGGCGAAGCCCTTGATGCTGTCGTCGTCGGCGCGCACGATCAGCACGGCCTTGGAGGCGATATAGGGCTCGGAGAAGTCGTATTTCTGCTTGCGCGCCTCGGTGATGCCGACCTGGTTGATCACGGCGTCGTAGCGGTTGGCGTCGAGGCCGGCGATCAGGCCGTCCCACTTGCCTTCCAGGAATTCGGCCTTGACGCCAAGCTTCTTGGCGATGGCCTCGCCGATCTCGACGTCGAAGCCGACCAGCTTGCCGTCCGTGTCATGGTAGGTGAAGGGCGCGTAGGTGCCTTCGGTGCCGATCTTCAGCGCGCCGGCGGCCTGCACCGCGGCGAGGTTTTCGCCGGCGTGGGCGGGGGCGAGAATGGCGGCCTGGAGGGCCGCGGCGGCGGCGAGGGTCTTCAACCAGTTCATCTTGGGACTCCGTTTCAAGCTCATATGTTCGATGGGCGATAGATCGCAGAAATCGGTGCAAAACGATGGGCAGAAAACTGCGAATAAGATCTGCGAACGCAAATATTTTTCTCCCTTTTCGTCGTCTTCCGGCCGGTAAGGGGCGCAGTTCGCCGGAAAAACCGCGGTTTCCGAGAGGGCTGCGGCCTTTGTGCATTTCGTGTTTTTAGGGACTTGCCAAGCGGGAAAACAGGGACAATTGATGTGGCACCCAAAATAACAACCGGGGAAGGAAAACAAAATGGCAAACGGACTGATTGGCTTTCGTGCGGCTCTCCTTGCAGGCGCAATCCTGCTCGGCGCGAGCCCCGTCCTGGCGGAAACGGTGCTTCACCGCGGCAATGCGGGCGAGCCGCAGACCCTCGACCAGGCGCACACCTCCATCAACATCGAGGAGTTCATCCTCAAGGACCTCTACGAGGGCCTGACCATCTATGACGCCGCGGGCAAGATCGTTCCCGGCGCGGCGGAAAGCTGGACCGTCTCCGACGACGGCACGGTCTACACGTTCAAGCTGCGCGCCGACGCGAAATGGTCGGACGGTTCCCCGGTGACGGCGGAAGACTTCGTCTTCTCCTTCACCCGCGTGGAAGACCCGAAGACGGCAGCCGGCTACGCCAACATCCTCTATCCGATCAAGAACGCGGAAAAGGTCAACAAGGGCGAGGCCGGCCTCGACCAGCTCGGCGTCAAGGCCGTCGATGCCACGACGCTGGAAGTGACGCTGGAGCGCCCGACGCCCTTCTTCCTCGAACTGCTCGCGCACCAGACGGCGCTGCCGGTCTCCAAGGCCAGCGTCGAGAAGAACGGCGCGGATTTCGTCAAGCCCGGCACGATGGTCTCCAACGGCGCCTTCAAGCTCGCAAGCCACGTCCCGAACGACAACCTCGTCGTCGAGAAGAACCCGAATTACTGGGATGCCGCCAACGTCAAGCTCGACAAGGTGATCTTCTATCCGATCGACGACCAGGCGGCTTCCGTCCGCCGCTTCGAGGCGAAGGAGATGGACCTCGTCTACAACTTCTCCGCCGACCAGATCGACCGCCTGAAGAAGAGCTACGGCGAGCAGGTTCACGTCTCGCCGACGCTTGCCACCTACTACTACGCCTTCGACACCCGCACCGAGCCCTATAGCGACGTTCGCGTGCGCCGGGCGCTCTCCATGGCGGTTGACCGCGACTTCCTGGCCAAGGAGATCTACTCCGGCTCGCAGCTTCCGGCCTATTCCATGGTGCCCCCGGGCATGGAAGGCTATGAGCCGGCGCTTGCCGATTTCGGCGCGCTCTCGCAGCTCGACCGCGAGGACGAGGCGCTCAAGCTGATGAAGGAAGCCGGCTATGGCGAGGGCGGCAAGCCGCTCAAGATCGAGATCCGCTACAACACCAACCCGAACCACGAGCGCGTGGCGACGGCCGTTGCCGACATGTGGAAGAACACCTTCGGTGCAGACGTCTCGATGGTGAACCTCGACGTGTCCTCGCACTACGCCTACCTGCAGGAAGGCGGCGCGTTCAACGTGGCGCGTGCCGGCTGGGTCGCCGACTATGCGGATGCGGAAAACTTCCTTGCCCTCGGCATCAGCACCAACAAGACCTTCAACTACGGCAAGTTCACGAATGCCGAGTATGACGCGCTCATGAAGAAGTCGTATGACGAGCGTGACCCGGCGGCGCGCGCCAAGGTCCTGCACGAGGCGGAAGCCCTGCTCATGAAGGAACAGCCGATCGCGCCGTTCCTCACGCAGGCCGACCTGTGGCTGGTCTCCAGCAAGGTTCAGGGCTGGCACGACAATGCCGCCAACCAGCATCTGAGCCGCTTCCTCTCCGTTTCGGAATGATCCGACGCCGGTGCGCGGCCTCTTGAGGCCGCGCACCCGTGTCACTGGGGAGTCCTGGTCATGCTTGCCTTCGTTCTGCGGCGCCTCGCAAGCGCCGTGCCGACGCTATTCATCGTCGTCACGATTTCGTTCTTTCTCATGCGCTTTGCGCCCGGCGGCCCGTTCAACCTCGAACGCCCCCTGCCGCCCGCCACGATGGAAAACCTGATGCGGGCCTACCAGCTCGATCAGCCGCTCTGGCGACAATACCTCACCTATATGGGCAACGCCGTCACCGGCGATTTCGGACCGAGCTACATCTACAAGGACAATTCCGTCGCCGAACTGATCGGCAAGGGCCTGCCCTATTCGGTGGAACTCGGCTTCTACGCCCTGTTGCTCGCGCTTGTCGGCGGCGTCATCGTCGGCACGATCGCGGCCTTGCGCCAGAACAGCGCGCTCGATTTCGCCGTCATGTCGGTGGCGACGATCGGCGTCACGGTGCCGAATTTTGTCGTCGGCCCGGTCCTGACGCTGATCTTCGCCATCGTGCTCGCCTGGCTGCCGGCCGGCGGCTGGGGCGACGGGTCGCTGCGCTTCCTCATCCTGCCGATGATCGCGCTCGCCTTGCCGCAGCTTGCGGTCTTCGCGCGTCTTACCCGCGGCTCGATGATCGAGGCCCTGCGCACCGACCATATCCGCACCGCGCGGGCCTATGGCCTGCCGGCGAAATCGGTGGTCGTGGTGCATGCCATGCGCGGCGCCATGCTGCCGATCGTCTCCTATCTCGCGCCCTGCGCGGCCGCGCTCCTCACCGGCTCCGCCGTGGTCGAGACCATCTTCACCATTCCCGGCGTCGGGCGCTATTTCGTGCTCGGGGCGATCAACCGCGACTATACGCTCGTCATGGGCACGGTCGTGCTGATCGCCATCTTCGTCATCGTCTTCAATCTGCTGGTCGATATTCTCTATGGCCTGCTCGATCCGAGGGTTCGCCATGACTGACGCCGTCGTTTCCCCTGCGCCCGGGGGCGAGGTGAAGGGGCGCAGCCTCTTCCAGCTCGCCGTCATGCGCTTCCGCCGCAACCGCCCGGCCATGGCGGGCTCCGTCATGCTGGTGCTGATCGCGTGCTTCGCCTTCTTCGGCCCGTTCTTCATCAGCCACAGCTACGACCAGGTCTTCTCTTCCTATGTGACGATCCCGCCGAGCCTGGAGCCGCGGCCGGGTGAAGAATCGCTGGAGGAGGCGATGAAGGGCGTCGCCGCGCGCGCCCGCGTCGAGTTGCAATCCTTCTCCGTCGAAGGCGAGACCTTCACGGCGGTCGTCACCGCGAAGGACGCGATCGATCCGCGCACGACGCGCTACTTCGACCGCGCCAACGAGTTCGACAAGACGGAGGTCCTTTCGACCGAGGACGAGGGCCGCAAGCTGACGCTCTCCGGCGTCGTCGACCGGGAATATTTCCTGTTCGGCACCGACACGAACGGGCGCGACCTGATGGCGCGCGTCATGCTCGGCGGGCAGATCTCCATTGCGGTCGGCCTGCTCGCCAGCCTCGTCTCGCTCGGCATCGGCGTCGTCTACGGCGCAATCTCCGGCTATATGGGCGGGCGCGTCGACAATGTGATGATGCGCTTCGTCGAGATCCTCTACTCGCTGCCCTTCGTCTTCCTCGTCGTGGTGCTCGTCGTGTTCTTCGGGCGCAGTTTCGTGCTCATCTTCATCGTCATCGGCGCGGTGGAATGGCTCGACATGGCCCGCATCGTGCGGGGCCAGACGCTGTCCCTGAAGCGCCGCGAGTTCATCGGCGCGGCGGAGGCCCTGGGCCTGACCGACTGGCAGATCATTCGCCGGCACGTCATCCCCAACACGATCGGCCCGGTCGTCATCTTCGTCACGGTCATCGTGCCCAAGGTGATCCTGCTCGAAAGCTTCCTGTCCTTCCTCGGCCTCGGCGTGCAGGCGCCGCTGACGAGCTGGGGCTCGCTGATCGCGGAAGGCGCGAACAACATCCAGTCCGCGCCCTGGCTGCTCGTCTTCCCCGCCATCTTCTTCGTCGTCACGCTGTTCTCGCTGAATTTCGTCGGCGACGGGCTGCGCGACGCGTTCGACCCGAAGGATCGCTGACATGGCAGAGACACGCAAAACCATGGAACCGATCCTTGCCGTGCGCGACCTGAAGGTCGCCTTCACGACGCCGGACGGGGATGTCAATGCGGTAAAGGGCATCGACCTCGACGTCCGTCCCGGCGAGACGCTTGCCGTGGTCGGCGAAAGCGGTTCCGGCAAGAGCCAGACCATGATGGGCATCATGGGCCTGCTTGCCGCGAACGGCCGGGTCTCGGGCTCGGCGAAGTATCGCGGGCAGGAGATGGTGGGGCTTCCCCCCAAGGCCCTCAATGCGATCCGCGGCGCGAAGATCACCATGATCTTCCAGGAGCCGATGACCTCGCTCGATCCGCTCTATCCGGTCGGCAAGCAGATCGCCGAGGTGATCGTGCATCACCGCGGCGGCACGCGCAAGGATGCCCGGCCGCGCGTGCTGGAGCTCTTGAAGCTCGTCGGCATTCCGGAGCCGGAGCGCCGCATCGACAGCTATCCGCATGAAATGTCCGGCGGCCAGCGCCAGCGCGTGATGATCGCCATGGCGCTCGCCAACGAGCCGGACATCCTGATCGCCGACGAACCGACGACGGCGCTCGACGTGACCATCCAGGCGCAGATCCTGAAACTCCTGCGCGACCTGCAAAAGCGCTTCGACATGGCCATCGTGCTCATCACGCACGACCTCGGCATCGTCCGGCACTTCGCCGAGCGGGTCGTCGTCATGCGGCGCGGCGAGATCGTCGAGCAGGGCGGGACGGCGGATATATTCGAGAACCCCCAGGCCGATTATACGCGCATGCTGATCGAGGCCGAGCCGCATGGCCGCAAGGCACCGCCGGCGGACGACGCGCCGATCATCC
>CAMLOC010000303.1 GCA_946481465.1 uncultured Shinella sp.
TCACTCCGCAATCCCCGCAGTCTCGATGACCGCATGGAGCAGGACGTCGGCACCCGCGGCGGCCCATTCTTTCGAAATGTCCTCCGCCTCGTTGTGCGAGAGGCCGTTGACACAGGGGCACATGATCATCGTTGCGGGGGCGACTTTTGCGGCCCAGCAGGCGTCGTGGCCGGCGCCGGAGATGAGGTCCATGTGGCTGTAGCCGAGGTCTTCGGCGGCCTTGCGGACTGCGGTGACGAGCGTCGGGTCGAAGGTGACGGGGTCGAAGTGACCGACCGCCTCGACGGAACAGCCGACGCCCAGCGCCGCGCAGATTTTCGGCGCTTCCGCCTCGATGCGGGCGCGCATGCCGTCGAGCTTCTTCTGGTCCGGCGAGCGGATGTCGACGGTGAAGACGACCTTGCCGGGCAGCACGTTGCGCGAATTCGGCGAGAAGAACACCTGGCCGACGCCGCCGACGGCGCCCGGCTGGTTCTCCATGGCGACGGCCTGCACCATTTCGAGGATGCGGGCCATGGCGAGGCCGGCATTGACGCGCATGTCCATCGGCGTCGAGCCGGTATGCGCCTCGCGGCCGGTCAGCGTGAATTCCAGCCACCACAGGCCCTGACAGTGGGTGACGACGCCGATGTCCTTCTTTTCCGCTTCCAGGATCGGGCCCTGCTCGATGTGGTACTCGAAATAAGCGTGCATCTTCCGCGCGCCGACCTCTTCGTCGCCCACCCAGCCGATGCGTTTCAGCTCGTCGCCGAAGGCCTTGCCCTCGGGGTCCTTGCGGGCATAGGCGTAATCCTGCGTGTGCACGCCGGCGAAGACGCCGGAGGCCAGCATGGCGGGGGCGAAGCGCGCGCCTTCCTCGTTCGTCCAGTTGGTCACGACGATCGGGTGTTTCGTACGGATGCCGAGGTCGTCGAGCGAGCGCACGACCTCAAGGCCGGCCAGAACGCCGAGCACGCCGTCATATTTGCCGCCGGTCGGCTGGGTGTCGAGATGCGAGCCGATATAGACGGGCAGGGCGTCGGGGTCGGTGCCCGCGCGCGTCATGAACATGTTGCCCATCGTGTCGACGCCCATGCTTAGCCCCGCGCCGTCGCACCAGGCCTGGAACAGGCGGCGGCCCTCCGCGTCGGCATCGGTCAGCGTCTGGCGGTTGTTGCCGCCGGCGATGCCGGGGCCGATCTTCGCCATGTCCATGAGGGAATCCCACAGGCGGTCCGCGTTGACGCGCATGTTCTCGCCGGGTGCGGCCATGTCTATGCTCCCATTCGTCGGGCTTTTGCAGCCCCATTTTCGTTCCCGCCGGCTGGTGGCGCCGTTGTTGTTTTGCGCCTTCCGATCAGCAGTTGCCTTTGGGCGATAACTGACTGATAATTTGACCGGTTGGTAAACATTACAGCTTCCGTTGCGGCACTCAAGCCGAAAAACCAAAAACTTGGGCTGCGCCGAAGAAAATGGCGGCTGGTAAAACTGGTGGATTTGGCGGCACTTTTCCGGGCGACGGGAGGGGCCGAGGGGGCACGATGGCATTACCAAGGGCGGCGAGGACACAGCGGCGCACGCGTATCCAGGAAGCGAAGGAGGAGCAGATCCTCGAGGCGGCGCTGGAGGTCTTCTCCCTGCACGGGTTCCGCGGCGCCACCGTCGACCAGATCGCCGAGGTGGCCGGCATGTCCAAGCCGAACCTGCTCTATTATTTCCGCACCAAGGAGGCGATGCACCGGGCGCTGATCACCCGGGTGCTCGACACCTGGCTCGACCCGTTGCGCGAATTCGACGCGGAGGGCAATCCGGTCTCGGAGATCCGCAGCTACATCCGGCGCAAGCTGGAAATGGCGCGCGATTTTCCGCGTGAGAGCCGGCTTTTCGCCAACGAGATCCTGCAAGGGGCGCCGAATATCGAGGACGAATTGAAGGGGCCGCTGAAATCGCTCGTCGATGAGAAGGCGGAGGTTATCCGCACCTGGGCGAAGGCGGGCAAGATCGCCAGATGCGACCCGTACCACCTGATCTTCTCCATCTGGTCCACCACGCAGCACTATGCCGACTTCGACGTGCAGGTGCGCGCCGTGCTGGGACAGAACCAGGCCGGCGAGGGCCGGTTCGAGGATGCGGCGCGCTTCCTCGAACAGCTCTTCCTCACCGGCCTCAATATCAGCGAGCAGTCGGCGTAGATTTCCGCCTGGCCGGCTCCGCCTTGGGCTGGCCGAACAGGCCGGCCGCGATCTGCTCGCGTTCGCGCCACAGCGCCGGCAGCGCCAGGAGCGCGATGCAGACGACGGCGATCGACGTCTTGGTGAGCTGCGACAGCTCCGGCGTGCGCCCGTCCGCATAATAGACCGCATAGACGATGGCGACATGCCAGACATAGACCTGCAGCGAATGGCGGCCGAGCAGGCGCAGGAAGCGCAGGGTGAACACGCCGGTGACGACGGCCGCGAGCTTGCGGATCCACAGGTTGTGGTGCTTCGGGCCGGCGATCAGCAGCCAGGCGAGGCCGGTGGCGACGGCTGCGAAATTCAGCAGGTAGACCGGGCCGAAATCGGCGCGGATCTCCATGGTGGCGAACTTGTCGAGCACGGATTGCGGCAGGAGGTCCCAGGCCGTGACGATGCGCAGCGGCAGGAAGAACAGGCAGATGGCGAGCGCGGCCTTCGGCAGCAGCGTCTTTTCCGGGGAGAAGATGCGGTTCCAGTCGACCTTGTCCTGCGCGGTCAGGACGCCGATGACGAGGGCCGAGAAGAAGACGATCTGCCAGCCGAGCATGTTGAAGCTCGCGCGGATGCCCTGGCCGTCGGTGCCGGTGAAGAGCGTGTTCAGGGGATCGGTGGCGAAGCGCTGCAGGCCGAGCTGCGCGGCCATCCAGACGATGAGGGAACCGGCCAGCACCTGCGCCCATTTGCCCTTCAGGCAGAGGAGGACGAGCGGCGGGGCGAACAGCATGTAGACGATGTATTGCGGCAGGATGTCCATGAAGGTGGGCTGGAAGAGGAAGGTGGCGATCGCCGCTAGCCGCAGCGGCTGGTCGAAATTCGTATAGCCGAGCCAGTTGTACCATAGCCGGTAGGCATCGGGCAGGAACATCTGCACCACCAGCACCGCCATGACCGTGCCCATGGCGTAGCGGTAAAGCTCGAAGGCGCGGTTGCGGATGAGCTGGCGGCCGGTGTCGTAGCCGTATTTCAGCATCTTGCGGGCATAGACCATGCCGATGAGCAGGCCCGAGAGGAAGACGAAGCCCTGGGCGTCCTCCACGAAGGCGAACTGGCGATGGTTCACTTCCATCATCCAGTAGCCGCCGACAAAGACGAGGTGGTTGATCAGCATGAAGACGAGGAAATAGCCCCGCATGCCGTCGATGATCTCAAATCGCTTCAATATTTGCGCTCCGTCGATACTCAAGGTGCGCCCCAACGGGTCGGCAACGCATGAGACGGCGGATCGTTCCCGGAAAAAATCAATCCGGCAGCAGCGCCATCAGCGCAAGGCCGCAGGCGGTGACGAGGGCGCCTGCCAGCACCGGCATGCTCGCCCAGCCATGGCCGAGCATGCCTTCGAGCAGGATGATGAAGCTCGGCGTCAGGTAGCCGTAGCCGAGCAGCTTGGAGGCGGGCAGCCGCATGGAGGCATATTGCAGGAGCAGGAACGTGCCGGCCGTCGTGACGACGGCGAGATAGGTGACGGCGGCATAGACGGCCAGGGGCAGGACGGAGAAATCCGTCTCGACGAGGCCGCGGATGCCGGGCGGCACCAGCCAGAGCGTCGCGCCCACCGTCACCCAGAAGCCGAAGCCGACGGCCGGTTCGCCCCGGTCGAAGCGGCGGATCAGCGGCACGTAGAGCGCATGGCAGACGACGCCGACGAAGAAGATCATCTCGCCCGCGCCGACATCGAAGGCGAGGATGGCCGCGATATCGCCGCGGAAGATCACCCAGACGGCGCCGGCGGCGGCGATCACGAGGCCGGCCAGCACGCCCGGCCGCGTCCTCTGGCCGAGGATTGGCAGGGCGAAGCCGGCGCTGAGCAGCGGCATCAGCGTGAAGACCGCGCCGGTGGCGACGGGGCTGGTGAATTCCAGCGCCATGAACATGGTGAGCATGTAGATGGCGATCAGCCCGCCGAGCAGCAGGAAGCGCCAGGCTTGCTTCGGCAGGGCCGTCGGGACCTTGAAGGCGCCGAAGGCGAGCGCCGCCATGACGACGACGGTCAGGATATAGCGCCAGAGCATCAGCGGCTCGGCCTCCATGTAGCGCGCCGCAAGGCCGCCGAAGGAGAAGGAACCGGCGATCAGCACCGCGAAAAGCAGCATGGCAAGGTGCCCGTTCAGCTTTTCGCGGCCTTTCGCGTGAACGGAGTGGCCCGCGCGGGCCGGCATACGCTTCGTCAAGAAAATCACCCTATTGTGTGCGGCGCGGCATGCTCATAGAGCAATTCCGGCAGGTTTGCGTAGCGATTTCGCATCCGCAACTGCGAAAAATCGGGGTGCGCCGCTCCCACAGGAAAGCCGCAATCGCCGCCCATAGGCCGGCGGCACGCGAGAGGACATTGCATGACGACGGCCATCGGCTTCAAGGATACGGACCGCAAGACGAGCGAATTGCTCGAGGACATCATCCAGTCGATCAGGGGCGAGCACATCACGCTGCGCGACCTGCTCGCGATGATGGGCGAAAGCGGCCTGCTCCTGCTCTGCGCCTTCCTGTCGCTGCCCTTCCTGTTTCCCGTCTCTATTCCCGGCGTCTCCACGGTCTTCGGCGCCGGCATCGTGCTAATCAGCGCGGCGATCACGTTCAACCGGCTGCCCTGGCTGCCGGGCAAGGTGGCGGACCGGCGGCTCGACAGCGGCAAGCTCAGGCCTGTCCTGGAGCGCGGCGTGACGTTCCTGCGCAAGTTCGACCGGTTCTTCAAGCCGCGCCTGACGGGGCTCACCACCGGGGCGGTAATGAACCGGGTCAACGGGCTGGTGCTGATGGGGGCAGGGGTCCTGCTTATGGCGCCGCTCGGGCTCATTCCCTTCTCCAACACGCTGCCGGGTGTCGCCATTCTCCTGCTCGCCGCCGGCGTTTCGCAGAGGGACGGGCTGGTGGTGCTGGCGGGGTACGGCATGGTGGTGCTGACGATCGTCTATTTCGCCGCGCTGGCGTTCCTGGCCTATAGCGCGGGGCAGAGTTTCAATTTCTTCGGGTGAGACGTCGCCAAGCGTTCCGACCCCGTTGCGATAGTCGCGAACACCTCTCCTCCGTCATCCTCGGGCTTGACCCGAGGATCCACGCATCACGGCACGGCTTCGCCTTGTAGCAT
>CAMLOC010000304.1 GCA_946481465.1 uncultured Shinella sp.
CTTCGCCGCCTTCTCGTTGCCGCCCATGGCATAGATGCGCCGGCCGATCGTCGTGCGCATCGTCACGAAGGTGTAGAGCGCGATGAGCAGGCCCATGATGACGAGGACGTTCGGCAGACCGCGATAGGTGGAGAGCTGGAAGCCGAGGAAGATCGCCACGGCCGCGGTGATGGCCATCTGCACGGCGAAGAAGGCGAAGGGCTCGTTCTCCGTCTCGTGCAGCGTGTTCATGCGCCGCTCGCGCAGGCCCGCATAGACGGCATAGCCGACAAGCAGGAGAACGGCGATCAGCGCGACGTAGTTCTTGATGAGGCTGGTCGCCGGATCGGTGAGCGGCAGGAAATCCGGCACGAAGCCCGTGGAGAGGATCTGGAATTCCTTCGGGAACGGACCGACCGGGCGGCCGCCGAGCACGACATAGGTCATGCCGCGGAAGACGAGCATGCCGGCGAGCGTGACGATGAAGGACGGGATCTTCTGGTAGGCCACCCAGTAGCCCTGCGCAGCCCCCATCAGCGCGCCGACGAGAATGCAGAGCGGCACGACGATAATCGCCGGCAGCCCCCATTTCACCAGCATGATCGCCGATATCGCGCCGATGAAGGCGACGATGGAGCCGACCGAAAGGTCGATATGCCCCGCCACGATGATCAGCAGCATGCCCAGCGCCATGATGACGATGAACGAGTTCTGCAAGACGAGGTTGGTGATGTTGACCGGGCGGAAGAGCACGCCGTTGGTGATGACCTGGAAGAAGATCATGATGACGACCAGCGCGACGAGCAGTCCGTATTCGCGGATGTTCCTGCGCAGGTAGTCTCCCACCGAAGGCTGGGTTGTCTTGGTCGCGGTATCGGTGGCCATTAGTGTTTCTCCCCGGAGCGCATGATGGCGCGCATGATGGATTCCTGGCTTGCTTCCGCCTTGGAAAGCTCGGCCACGATGCGTCCTTCGTTCATGACATAGATGCGATCGCAGGTCCCGAGCAGTTCCGGCATCTCTGACGAGATCATCAGGATGCCCTTGCCCTCGGCGGCAAGCTGGTTGATGATGGAATAGATTTCGAACTTGGCGCCGACATCGATGCCGCGCGTCGGCTCGTCGAGGATCAGCACCTGCGGATCCGTGAAGAGCCACTTGGACAGCACCACCTTCTGCTGGTTGCCGCCCGAAAGGTTGACCGCTTCCTGATAGATCGAGTGCGAGCGGATGCGCAGCTTCTGGCGATAGCCGGAGGCAACCTTGGCCTCCTGGTGGTTGTCGATGACCGTCGCCTTCGACACGCCGCCGAGATTGGCGAGCGTCGTGTTGTGCATGATGTTGTCAATGAGCACGAGACCGAGCTGTTTGCGGTCCTCGGTCACATAGGCAAGGCCGGCCTCGATCGCCTTCGGGATCGTGCTGACATCCACCGGCTTGCCGCGCATGGACACCTCGCCGGTGATCTTGTGGCCCCAGGACTTGCCGAACAGGCTCATCGCCGTTTCGGTGCGGCCCGCGCCCATCAGGCCGGCAATGCCGACGACCTCGCCCGCGCGCACGTTGAAGCCGATATCGTGCAGGAACTGCCGGTCGCGGTGATGCTGGTGGAAGACGTTCCAGTTCTTCACCTCGAGCAGCGTCTCGCCGATCTTCGGCTCGCGCGGCGGATAGCGGTCTTCCATGTCGCGGCCGACCATGCCCTTGATGATGCGGTCTTCGCTGATGTCCTCGCTGTGACAGTCCAGCGTCTCCACCGTGCCGCCGTCGCGCAGGATGGTGATCTGGTCGGCGACCTTCTTGATCTCGTTCAGCTTGTGCGAAATGATGATCGAGGTCATGCCCTGCGCGCGGAACTCCATGAGCAGCTTCAGGAGCGCGTCGGAGTCCTTTTCGTTCAGCGAGGCGGTCGGCTCGTCCAGGATGAGCAGGCGCACCTTCTTGGAGAGCGCCTTGGCGATCTCGACGAGCTGCTGCTTGCCCACGCCGATATCGGTGATCAGCGTCGACGGCGGCTCCTTGAGGCCCACCTTGTCGAGCAGTTCCTGCGTGCGGCGGAAGGTCTGCTTCCAGTCGATGACGCCGTTCGTCGCCACCTCGTTGCCGAGGAAGATGTTTTCGGCGATCGACAGGAGCGGCACCAGCGCCAGCTCCTGGTGGATGATGATGATGCCCAGATGCTCGCTGTCGGCAATCGTGGAGAAGCGACGGACTTCGCCGTCGAAATGGATTTCACCCTCGTAGGAGCCGGCCGGATAGACGCCGCTCAACACTTTCATGAGGGTGGATTTGCCGGCGCCGTTTTCGCCGACAAGGGCGTGGATCTCGCCTTCGCGGACCTTCAGGTTGACGTTGTCGAGGGCTTTCACGCCCGGAAACGTCTTCGTGATGCCGCGCATTTCGAGAAGGGTCTTGCTCATGTATCAGTTTCCAGCGGCCAGTCATCCCCTTCGGCGGGGAAACCGAGCCTATTCGCTCTGCGATCCGGAGAAAAGAGGGTTCGCGCAGCCTGCGCGAACCCCGGAGAAGGAAGAAGGATCAGTTCTTCAGCTGGTCGGCCGTGTAGTAGGCCGAGTCCGTGACGAGGATCTTTTCCGCGTTGGACTTGTCGACGGCGACGGGCTTCAGGAGGTAGGACGGAACAACCTTGACGCCGTTGTCGTAGGTCTTGGTGTCGTTCACTTCCGGCTCCTTGCCTTCCAGGATCGCGTTGACCATGCCGACGGTGACCTTGGCCAGTTCGCGGGTGTCCTTGAAGACCGTGGAATACTGCTCGTCGGCGAGGATCGACTTGACGGACGGCAGTTCCGCGTCCTGACCGGTGACGACCGCCATCGGCTGGTCGCCCGAGCCGTAGCCGACGCCCTTCAGGGCCGACAGGATACCGATGGAAAGGCCGTCATAGGGCGACAGGACGCCATCGACGCGGCCATCGGTGTAGGTCGAGGAGAGCAGGTTTTCCATGCGGGCCTGCGCGACGGCGCCGTCCCAGCGCAGCGTGCCGACGGTTTCCATGCCGGTCTGGCCCGACTTGATGACGATATCGCCGCTGTCGATCAGCGGCTGGATGACCGACATCGCGCCGTCATAGAAGAAGAAGGCGTTGTTGTCGTCCGGCGAGCCGCCGAACAGCTCGACGTTCCACGGCTTGGTGTCCGGGAACTTCGCCTTCAGGCCGTCGACAAGGCTGGAGGCCTGGAGAACGCCGACCTGGAAGTTGTCGAAGGTGGCGTAGTAGTCGACATTGCCCGAATCGCGGATGAGGCGGTCATAGGCGATGACCTTCACGCCGGCGTCCGCTGCCTTCTGCAGGATGTCGGAAAGCGTCGTGCCGTCGATGGCGCCGATGACGAGAACCTTCGCGCCCTTGGTGACCATGTTCTCGATCTGGGCGAGCTGGTTCGGGATGTCGTCGTCAGCGAACTGCAGGTCCGGCGTGTAGCCGGCATCCTTGAAGAGCTTCTCCATCGTCTCGCCGTCGGAAATCCAGCGGGTCGAGGTCTTGGTGGGCATGGAAATGCCGACCATGCCCTTGTCCTGGGCGAAGGACGGCGCCACGAACGACGCAACGCTGATGGCAGCGGCGGCGAGAAGCGAAGTGATCATTTTCATTGAAAGGTCTCTCCCTGGTGCGCACTGGCCGGGATCGCGGCCAGGCATTGTTCTGTGCACGGGCGGGGTCGCATTCAGACGACGGCCTGGACTGGAGGGCAGAAAGCCCGCCGGCCCTTCTCCCAAGGACCCCAGCGCACATCGGCGCAACCTCTACCGAATTGCCATAACTGTCAAATGCAATAAGCTTCTAATTTGATATCAAAATTGATATACAGTGCCGGATATATACTATTTTTATCGATCGAGGTAACCATGCGTTCGGAAGACGACATCGAAGCCCAGCTTTTCCCGGGCGGCGGGGACGACCTGCAGGGCGTCGGCCTGTTGCGCAGCGGCCTGAAGCTCAGCCACCTGCGCATGATCGTCGCCATCGAGGAGCACGGCCAGGTGAGCGCGGCCGCCGATGCGCTGAACATCTCGCAGCCCGCCGCCTCCCGCATGCTGACGGAAATGGAGACCATCCTCAAGGCGCCGCTCTGCGAGCGCGTCTCGCGCGGCGTGGCGCTTACCGCCTTCGGCCGGGCCTTCGCGCGACGGGCGCGCACCATCCTGCTGGAGTTGCGCGAGGTCGACCGCGAGCTTTCCGCCCTGAAATCCGGCACCGGCGGCTCGGTCTTCCTCGGCTCGGTGACGGCGCCGGCGATCAGCCTCGCCGTGCCGGCGATCCAGCAGGTCAGCGCCGCCTATCCCGGCATCGAGGTGAACGTGCGCGTGGAGACGAGCAACGTGCTCGCCCGCGAACTGCTGGCCGCGCGGCAGGACTTCATCATCGCCCGTGTACCCGACGATCTCAACCCGCGGCTCTTCGACGTCACCGAGATCGGCATCGAGAAGGCCTGCCTCATCGTGCGCAAGGGCCATCCGCTGCTGGAAAAGCCCGTCGCAGGGCTTGCCGACCTGCCGCATTACGACTGGGTCTTCCAGCCGGCCGGCACGCTGCTTCGCCGGCGTATCGAAGAACTGTTCCTCGCCGCCGGCGTGCCGCTGCCTTCCACCGTGGTCAACACCTCGTCCATCCTGCTCACGACCGCCATCGTCTGCGGCTCGAACGCGATAGCGCCCGTCGCCCGCGACATGGCCGTCTTCATTGCCGATGTCGGCGCGCAGGCCGGCGAGATCAGCATCCTCAACACGGATTTCGAGATCGACATCAAGCCGTACAGCCTTATCTCCGTCAAAGGCAGGGCGCTGCCGCCGAGCGCCAAACTGCTCTATGATCTGATCCTGCAACGCAGCCGGATGCTTTCGCCGGACTGAGGAGGCCTTTCATGTTCGGCATGACCGTTTTCGAATCCGTGCTGGAACGGCTGAAGGCCGAGGCGCGCCAGGCCGCCGAGGACGAGGCGCCCGACGACGACGACGGCCCGGCCGAGGTACGCGGCCTGCCCTCCGGCTTTACCGGCCTCGGCACGGGCGGGGTCTTCATGTCCGGCCCGCAGGCGGCGGCCGCCTATCTCGACCTCTACGAGGAACCGGCCCCGGCCGAACCCGAGCAACCGCCGCCGCCCGCCGAACCGCCGCCGCCCCCGCCGCATCTCCTGCGCGTCGCGCCGGAGGAGGTGGCGAGCGATCTCGGCCTCACCGGCCGGGAAAGCGTCGAGGAACTGCTCGCCCGCCGGCGCGGCTTCGCGCGGGAAAACCATCCCGACCGCGCGCCGGAGGACCTGCGC
>CAMLOC010000305.1 GCA_946481465.1 uncultured Shinella sp.
GCCGAAGCCGGTGATGACCTCGTCGAAGATCAGCAGGATGCCGTGCTTGTCGCAGGTCGCGCGCAGTTTTTCCAGATAGCCCTTCGGCGGGATCAGCACGCCGGTGGAGCCGGCGACCGGCTCGACGATGCAGGCGGCGATGGTTTCCGCGCCGTGCAGCGCAACCAGCCGTTCGAGGTCATCGGCAAGCTCGGCGCCGTGCTCCGGCTGGCCCTTCACATAGGCGTTCTTCGCAAGGTCATGGGTGTGGCGCAGGTGATCGGAGCCGGGAAGCTGCGGGAAGACGCGGCGGTTGTTGAGAATGCCGCCGACCGAAATGCCGCCGAAGCCGACGCCGTGATAGCCGCGCTCGCGGCCGATGAGGCGCGTGCGCGTGCCCTGGCCGATGGCGCGCTGGTAGGCGATGGCGATCTTCAACGCCGTATCGACCGATTCCGAACCGGAGCCGGTATAGAAGACGCGATCGAGCTTGGCGCCCTCGGGGCCGGGGGCGATCTCGGCCAGCCGCTCGGCGAAATCGAAGGCGACCGCATGGCCCATCTGGAAGGAGGGCGCGAAATCCATCTCGGTGAGCTGGCGTTCGAGCGCGGCGGCGATCTGCCGGCGGCCGTGGCCGGCATTGACGCACCACAGGCCCGCCGTGCCGTCGAGCACGCGGCGGCCATCGGCGCTGGTGTAATACATGCCCTCGGCGGCTGCGAGCAGGCGCGGCGCGGCCTTGAACTGGCGGTTGGCGGTAAACGGCATCCAGTAGCTGTCGAGCACCGGTGCATTGGGCTTGTTGTGAACGTTCATGGCAGATCTCCTCTGGCTGGCGGGATTGACGCCATGATTTGCGATGCCGAACAAGTCCTTTTCTTCTTGACGTCAACCAGTTGAAAATAAAGGATATGGGTTGATCGATTTTCGATATTCCGAACATCTAGAACAGGAAATGGCCATGTCGGTCGATATCGGGGGCAGGCTGCGCCATCTGCGCATGGCCCACAATCTCTCCCAGCGCGAGCTGGCCAAGCGCGCCGGCGTCACCAATTCGACGATCTCGCTGATCGAATCGAACGCCTCAAACCCGTCGGTCGGCGCGTTGAAGCGCATCCTCGACGGCATCCCGATCGGGCTGGCGGAATTCTTCGCCTTCGAGCCCGACCGTCCGAAGAAGGCCTTCTACCGGGCGGACGAGCTGACGGAGATCGGCAAGGGCGGGATTTCCTACCGGCAGGTCGGCGACAATCTTTTCGGCCGCAGCCTGCAGATCCTGAAGGAGTGCTACCAGCCCGGCGCGGACACGGGAAAGGTGCCGCTGGTGCACGAAGGCGAGGAGGGCGGCATCGTGCTGTCGGGCCGGCTGGAAGTGACCGTCGACGACGAGCGCCGCATCCTCGGCCCGGGCGACGCCTATTATTTCGAGAGCCGCCGTCCGCATCGCTTCCGCTGCGTCGGCCCGGTGCCCTGCGAGGTCATCAGCGCCTGCACCCCGCCCACCTTCTAAGCGAAGGGGGCGACGGCGCCCGATCGTTCGCGCCGTCGCCTTGTCCGTTCCGGCTCAGGCCGATTTCGCCAGCCGCGCCTGCTCGTCGAAGAACAGCGCCTGGCTGATCAGCGCCTTCACCATGTCGGGGTTGAACGGCTTGGTGACGAGGAAGGCGGGTTCCGGCTTCTCGCCGGTCAGGAGCCGCTCCGGGAAGGCGGTGATGAAGATGACGGGGATCGTGCTGTTCTTCAGGATGTCGTTGACGGCATCGATGCCCGAGCTGCCGTCGGCGAGCTGGATATCGGCCAGCACCATGCGCGGCGAGGTGCGGTGGTAGAGTTCGACCGCCTCCGAATGGGTGCGCGCGATGCCCGTCACATTGTGGCCGAGGCCCTTCACCATGTCCTCGATGTCCATGGCGATCAGCGGCTCGTCCTCGATGATCATGATATCGGTCGCCACCTGCCGCGAGATGTCGCGCGAGGCTTCGTCGAGCAGGGCGCCGAAGCGTTCTTCCGACACGTCGAGAATGTCCGCGCCCTCGGCAAGGTCGAAGCCTTCGACGGCGACCAGCAGGAAGGCCTTGCGTTCCGCCGGGGGCAGGTTGGCAAGGTTGGCGGCCGCCTGGCGCTCCCAGCCGAAGGGGGAGGTGTTCTCCGGCAGCGTCACGTCGAGGTTCTCGAACAGCGTGCAATAGAGCCGGTAGAGCGCGATCCGGTCGCTCCGGCCCTCCGGATAGAGCGAGATATCGGCGACCAGCGCTTCAAGCATGGCCGCGACATAGGCGTCGCCCGAGGTCTGGGAGCCCGTCACGGCACGGGAAAACCGCCTCAGATAGGCGAGATGCGGTGCGATACGGGTGGAAAGTGACATTTAGTTCTCCCTGAATATGTTCCGCATCGGAACCGTTTCCGCTAGAGTTCATCATACGGAAACCTATTGGTAGCATTCTAAGTCTGACTTGCTATTGGGTATCTTGGGCAAAAGGAAGATAGCGAGTGGCATCGGATGGAAACAAGACCATGATCGAGCCCGGTAAAGAAAAGAAGCGCGCGGGACGGGGTTCGCCCGTCAAGGCGGCGTTCGACCCGAACGGTCCCGTCGGCCGCAAGCTCAAATCCTTCTACGACGTCATCGAGACGGAACCCGTGCCCGATCGCCTTCTCGATCTTCTGGAAAAGCTCGACGAGGCCGAGCGCAGGGCCAAGAGCGGTTCCTGAAAACATTCCGTCCTTCCGGTTTCTTGCCCGGTTTCTCACCAAGTTCCAGACATCAAGAAACGGGCCCGAGGGCCCGTTTCCCGTTTGAGATCGTCGTCGTGTCAGCGGCAGCGCGCTTCGTAGCGGCGGCCGTAGCGGTCGCGGTAGATGCAGTAGCCGCTGCGGTCGGAGCGGGCGATGAGATAGCCCGCGGCGCCGCCGATCGCGGCCCCCGCAAGCGCGCCGCCGGCGCGGCCCGTGACGACGCCGCCGATGATGGCACCCGTGCCCGCACCGATCGCGGTGCCGCGTTCGGTCTGGGTGCAGGCGGTGAGCGTCACCGTGGAGGCGACGAGGGCAAGCGCGATGATGGTGTTCTTCATGGTTCCGGCTCCTGGCTTGGTTCGGGGATCAGATACGTCCCATGAGGACGAGGATGAGAAGGATGAGCACGATCAGGCCGAGGCCGCCGGAAGGGCCGTAGCCCCAGCCCCGGCTGTATCCCCAGTTCGGCAGGGCGCCGATCAGAAGCAGGATGAGAATGACGAGGAGAATGGTGCTGAGCATCGGTGCTTCCTTTCACGTCCGGTTCGCTTTCGAGCGATGGGCCGACAACGGGCCGCAACGGCTTTTGTTCCCGAAAATGTGACGGTGCCGTCATAGCTCCGAGCTGGAACTTTCATGGCCCCCTTCCGTTTCCTGCCCGATCCGATGGCCCCGACGGGTGCCCGATAGGTGATGGAGAGTGAAATGGAACACATAGCCGCAATCATGCTTCTGGTCGGCTGCAGCCATGGCGGCCTCACCTGCGAAGAACTCCCGACGCCCCAGGTGGCGTTCGAGACCATGGAGGACTGCGTCGGGGCGCTGCCCGCCGCGCTCGGCGGGGCAGGGGCCGGCAAGCGCATCGTGCATGGCCGCTGCGCGGTCGTCGATCCGGCCTGGGTCGAGGAAGACGTCGAGATCGACTGGCGCCTCACGCGAAAGAACGGCCTCGAGGTCCATGTCCGGCAGGTCCAGCCGCCGGCAGGCGACGTCATCGTCGCCGACAACGCCCATCCGGCCGAGACGGCCGCGCGGATGCACTGACAGGCGCGGGGACAGGCGCGGGAACCTTTCCGGCGCCTGCCGGTTTCCTTCTCATCAACATCATGCGTTCAACGCAACGGAAAGGACAGCGACATGAACTGGGACATCATCGAAGGCAAGTGGAACGAGTACAAGGGCAAGGCCCAGGCCCAGTGGGGCAAGCTTACCGACGACGACCTCGATGTCATCAAGGGGCGCCGGGTCGAACTCTCGGGCAAGATCCAGCAGCGTTACGGCCTCGCCAAGGAGGAGGCCGAGCGGCAGATCGACGACTGGACGCGCCGTCACTAGACGGTCGCCGACCACATCGCTCACCGCTCCTGCCGCCGCAGCCGAAAGGCTGCGGCGGCATTGCGTTTGAAGCGAAGGCGTCGTTCCAAAAGCGTTCTCTCCGGCCTGTTTCGCGGAACCTTTTTCATCCCCCCTCGTTTCTCCAGCGATACAAAGAAGGAGTTCGAAAATGCTCTACTATGCTGTGGTCTTTCTCGTGATCGCCCTTGTCGCCGGCCTGCTCGGCTTCGGCGGTATCGCCGGCGCATCGGCCGGCATTGCGCAGGTCCTGTTCTTCGTCTTCCTGGCCCTTCTGGTCCTCTCGCTGATCGCGGGCCTGTTCCGAAGGGCATGAGGACGAAGCATACCGGAACAGGAAAAGGGCGGCGTTCGCGGACGCCGCCCTTTTGCATCTGCGAACTGCCCTTGCAGGGCCCCGTCTCCTTGGTTAACAACGGGTGAATTTGCCGAATCCCGTTGGAGCCTGCCCGATGAAATCCCTCGAACTCCTGGTCGAACGCATCATCCTGTCGAGCCGGTGGATCCTGGTGGTCTTCTATCTGGGCCTCGTCGCGGCACTCGCCGTCTATGCCGTCTCCTTCCTGTATAAGTTCGCCAAGGTGGCGATGAACGTCTTCGTCTTCGACGATGCGGAGATGATCCTTGCCATGCTCGGCCTGATCGACGCGGCGCTGGTCGCCAGCCTCATCCTGATGGTCATGATCGCCGGCTACGAGAATTTCGTCAGCCGCTTCGACGAGGCGGAGACCGACGTTTCCTTCCTCGGAAAGCTCGATTCCGGCAGCCTGAAGATCAAGGTCGCCTCCTCGATCGTCGCGATCTCCTCGATCCACCTGCTGCAGGTCTTCCTCAACGTGCAGCAATATACCGATGCCAAGCTGATGTGGCTGACCCTCATGCACCTCGCCTTCGTCGTCTCCGCCCTGCTGCTCGGTTTCCTCGAGCAGATCATGGGCAAGCTGAAGGGCTGACGCCTTGCCGGAACTGGCAGGGAAGGGGCGCCGCGGAGATCCGCCGGCGCCCCTTTTCTTTGGTGGGAAGTCAAGCGAAAGCTCCACACTTTCCCCGATATTCCACCTATGCACCGGGCGGTTTGTGCTGCCGCCGGGCAGAGGGCGGTTCGCATTCTCGTTTTTGACCGTTTGGACAAGATTTTGGAGGGCGATTTCAGGCCGCAGAAAGCGGTTTCGTGCGCTCCGCCCTTCAGTTTTCG
>CAMLOC010000306.1 GCA_946481465.1 uncultured Shinella sp.
GAGTTCCGCAAGCGCGGCGTCAAGATCATCGGAATTTCGGTCGATCCGGTCGACAGCCACACCAAGTGGAAGGCCGACATCCGCACCGCCACGGGCTTCGACGTCGACTATCCGCTGATCGGCGACAAGGACCTGAAGGTCGCCAAGCTCTACGACATGCTGCCGGCCGCCGCCGGCGACACCTCGGAAGGCCGCACACCCGCCGACAACGCCACCGTGCGCTCCGTCTTCGTCATCGGTCCGGACAAGAAGATCAAGCTGATCCTCACCTACCCGATGACGACGGGCCGCAATTTCGCGGAAATCCTGCGCGCAATCGATTCGATCCAGCTGACCAGCAAGCACCAGGTGGCGACGCCCGCCAACTGGCAGCAGGGCGACGACGTCATCATCACCGCCGCCGTTTCCAACGAGGACGCCATCACCCGCTTCGGCGCCTTCGACACCGTCCTGCCCTACCTGCGCAAGACGAAGCAGCCGGCCGCCTGATCCGGCATTTCGCCTCCGCCCTCCAGGGCGACGGAAGCGCATGTGAAATGGGGCGTTGCCTCTTGCCCCTTCTCCCCGGCGGGGAGAAGGTCGCGGCAGCGGGATGAGGGGGTGCCGCAGGCGAACGGCCGCACGCTTGCCCCCTCATCCGACCCTTCGGGCCACCTTCTCCCCGAGGGGAGAAGGGAAATGCCGCAAAGCAGAGGTCAATGCCTTTGCCTCAGACCGGCTCCCAGCCGTCCTTTTCGCTGGCGCGGTAGATGGCGTCGATGAGCCTCTGGTTGAGGCGGGAATTTTCCAGCGACACGACCTCCTCGTCCCCCCCGAGCGCCGCCCGGGTGAAGGCCTCGGCCTCGCGCCTGTACTGGCGGGCGTCCTGGAAGCGGAAGAGCTGGCTTTCGCTGTGGTTCTGGTTGGTAAGCTCGATCTCCTCCGCCCCGTAGCGATCGGCATTGAAGGGCGATTTCACCTCGATGAAGCCCTTGTCGCCGTGGAACACCATGACCTGGCGCTGGGCGAGCTGGGTGGAGACGTAGAACGAAAGCTCGAAATCGCCGAAATCGGCGCGCACGCTCGAATAGATGTCGGTGCCGAAATCCGGGTCGCGATCGGTGCTCGCCTGCACGCGGACCGGCTCCTTGCCGGTGGAAAAGCGTGTGGTGATGGTCGGGTAGACGCCGATATCCGGCAGGCCGCCGCCGCCGAGCGCCGGCACGTTGCGCATGTTGCCGGGATCGCGGTTGAAATAGGTGAAGGCGCCCTGCACATGGCGCAGCCGGCCGATCGCCCCTTCGGCGAGCAGCGCGCGGACCTTGCGCCAGACGGGGCTGTAGGTGACCATGAAGGCTTCCGAGATCAGCACCTTGTTGCGGTCGCGCGCGGCGATCAGCGCGTCGATCTCCTCGGCCTTGAGCGCGATCGGCTTTTCGCACAGCACATGCTTTCCCGCATCCGCCGCCTTGATCGACCATTCCACATGCTGGGACGTCGGCAGCGGGATGTAGACGGCGTCGATCGTGTCCGAGGCCAGCATCTCCTCGTAGGAGCCGAAGGCATGCGGCACCGAGAAGCGGTCGGCCATGGCGCGGGCCTTGGCGAGGTCGCGGCTGGCAATGGCGGTGATGACGCAGTTCTCGGCGTCCTGGATGGCCGGCACGACGAGTTCGCGGCCGATCTTGGCCGTCGACAGGATTCCGAAACGCAGCATGTGATCTCTCCTTGATTGCGACAGGAGACTAATCGCGAGGTACGTTCCTCGCAAGCGCGGCGGCGGGCAAAAAGTCGGGTCCATGACGTGCAAAGGCCTTGGCCGCACCCTATGTTGGGAAGGCCTTTTCATGACGAACCCTTTGGAGAACCCCATGCAGTTTCGCACCCTCGGCAAGACCGGCCTGTCGATCGCCCCTCTCGTCTTCGGCGGCAATGTCTTCGGCTGGACGGCCGACGAGAAGACCTCCTTCGACCTGCTCGACGCCTTTGCCGGCGCGGGCTTCAACGCCATCGACACGGCCGACGTCTATTCCCGCTGGGCGCCGGGCAACCAGGGCGGAGAATCCGAGGCGATCATCGGCAAGTGGCTGAAGCGTTCCGGCATCGCCCGCGACAGGGTGGTCATCATCACCAAGGTCGGCTCCGACATGGGCCAGGGCCGCAGGGACCTGCGCAAGGCATGGATCGTCGAGGCGGTCGAGGCCTCGCTGAAGCGCCTCCAGACCGACCATATCGACCTCTACCTCTCGCACTGGCCCGATCCCCAGACGCCCTACGAGGAGACGCTGGAAGCCCATGCCAGCCTCGTGAAGGCCGGCAAGGTGCGTGCCTTCGGCGCGTCGAACCTCGATGCCGCCCAGCTCCAGGCCGCTTTCGAGGCAGCCGACAAGGCCGGCCTGCCGCGCTACGCCGCGCTCCAGCCGGAATACAACCTCTACGACCGGTCCGGTTTCGAGGGCGCTCTGGCCGATCTCTGCCGGAAGGAGGATATCGGCGTCATCACCTATTACAGCCTCGCCTCCGGCTTCCTCACCGGCAAGTACCGCACCAAGGCGGATACGGAAGGCAGGACCCGCGGTGAGGGCGTCGCGCACTATCTCGACGAGCGGGGCCTGCGCATCCTCGCCGCCCTCGATAAGGTGGCGGCGGAAACCCGCGCGAGCCCCGCCGAGATCGCGCTCGCCTGGCTGATGGCCAAGCCGGCCGTCACCGCACCGATCGCCAGCGCCACCAGCCTCGGCCAGCTCGCAAGCCTGATGAAGGCGGCCACCCTGACGCTGAGTGCCGGGCAGATGGCCGCGCTCGATGCGGCCGGGGCGTAAGCCGGCGCAGCAGCCCCTCATCCCGCTGCCGCGACCTTCTCCCCGCAAGCGGGGAGAAGGGGCTGGGGGCACGGCTTTCCAATCAGCATGACGGTATTTGCCTGGGGAAACCCGCAAGGCATTCCCCTTCTCCCCGCTTGCGGGGAGAAGGTGCCGGCAGGCGGATGAGGGGCGGCCCCGGTATATTTAGCCGGCTTCCATTACTGGATGAGGATGGCCCGGAAATCGTTGACATTGGTGCCGGTGGGGCCGGGCACGAAGAGGTCGCCGAGCGCGTCGAAGACGGTCCAGCTGTCGTTGCGGGCGAGGAACTCGGCGGCATCCTTGCCCTTGTCGGCGAGGCGCGCGACGGTGGCCCCGTCGGCGAAGGCGCCGGCATTGTCCTCCGAACCGTCGATGCCGTCCGTATCGGCGGCCAGCGCAAAGAGGCCCGGCAGCCCATCGGTGCCGCAGGCGAAGGACAGGAGGAACTCGCCGTTGCGGCCGCCCTTGCCCTTGCCCCTGATGGTCACGGTCGTCTCGCCGCCCGACAGCACGACGACGGGCTTTCGGAACGGCCGGTCGCGGCGCACCACCTCGGCGGCGATCGCCGCATGCACGCGGCCCACCTCGGCCGCCTCGCCCTCGATGGCGTCGGAAAGGATGACGGCCTCGACGCCCGCCTTGCGCGCCGCTTCGGCGGCAGCCTCCAGCGACACGGCAGCGGAAGCGACGAGCTTCACCTCGTTGCGCGCGAAGGCCGCATTGGACGGCAGCGGCGGCTCGTCCTTGCCCTCGCGGATATGGCGCATCACGGCTTCGGGCAGGTCGAGGCGGTAGCGCTCGATGAGGCGCAGCGCATCCGCACGGGTGGTCTCGTCCGCAATGGTCGGGCCGGAGGCGACGAGGGCGGGATTGTCGCCGGGAATATCGGAAACGACGAGCGAGACGACGCGGGCCGGATAGGCCAGCGCGGCAAGCCGCCCGCCCTTGATGCGCGAGACCTGCTTGCGCACGGCGTTCATGGCGCTGATCGGCGCGCCGGAGGCGAGCAGCGCCTTGTTGACCGCGATCTCGTCGGCAAGCGTCAGGTCGCCGGCCGGTGCCGGCAGCAGGGCCGAGCCGCCGCCGCAGACGAGCGCGACGACGAGGTCGTCTTCCGTCAGGCCCCTGACGGCGGCCATCAGCCGGCCGGAGGCGAGAAGCCCGCTGTCGTCCGGCACCGGATGGGCGGCCTCGAGGATCTCGATGCGCTCGCAGGCGACGGCATAGCCGTAGCGCGTGACGACGACGCCGGTGAGCGGACCGTCCCAGAGGCGTTCGAAGGCGCGCGCCATCTGCGCCGCACCCTTGCCGGCGCCGATCACCACCGTGCGGCCCTTCGGCTTTTCCGGCAGGTTGGCGGCCAGCACCTTGTCCGGATCCGCGGCGGCGACCGCGACGGAGAAGAGATTTTCGAGAAAGGCGCGCGGATCGGCGATGGGCGGCATGGGTTCCTCCGGGTCATGCTGCCGCCGTCCTCCTGAAACAGCGGGATTCCGGCAGCGGATTCGAAATTCTGCGGCGGCCGTCGCCTCGCGGCGTTCGGGCGGGGCAATTAAGCACAGCCCCTCACCCGCCCGCCAGCACCTCCCGATGAAAAAGAGCCGCGACAGGGGGTGGGGGCTGCGCCTCCTCCTCCAGAAAGGGTGGCCGGGCGGGGCTCCCCTCCCCGCCCGGCCAGGCCGTCATGCGACGGCGTGGTTCGCCATGCGCTCCAGCGCCTTGACGAGACCTGAGTGATCGAGCCCAGCCTCGCCATGGGCGGCGCACTGGTTGAAGAGCTCCTGCGTGGAGGCGGTGTTGGGCAGGGCGACGCCGAGTGCCTTGGCTCCTTGCAGCGCCAGGTTCAGGTCCTTCTGGTGCAGCGAGATGCGGAAACCCGGGTCGAAGGTGCGCTTGACCATGCGCTCGCCATGCACTTCGAGGATGCGCGAGGAGGCAAAGCCGCCCATCAGCGCAGCGCGCACGCGCGCCGGATCGGCACCGGCCTTGGAGGCGAAGACGAGCGCTTCGGATACCGCCTCGATGGTCAGGGCGACGATGATCTGGTTGGCGACCTTCGTCACCTGGCCGTCGCCGCAATCGCCGACGAGGGTGATGTTCTTGCCCATCAGCTGGAAGAGCGGCAGCGCCCGGTCGAAGCTCTCCTGCGAGCCGCCGGCCATGATGGAGAGCGAGGCGTTCCTGGCGCCGACCTCGCCGCCCGAGACCGGGCCATCGACATATTCGGCGCCGGTCGCGCGGATCTTCCTGGCGAATTCCTTGGTGGCGATCGGCGAGATCGAGCTCATGTCGATGACGAGCTTGCCGGCCGCAAGACCGTAGGAGACGCCGTTCTCGCCGAAGAGCACGTCTTCCACCTCGGGCGTATCGGGCAGCATGAGGATGATCGTGTCGACGGTCTCGGCGAGCGCCTTCGGGCTGTCGACGATCTTGA
>CAMLOC010000307.1 GCA_946481465.1 uncultured Shinella sp.
ATGCGCTCTGCGTGCCGCCGGCCTTTGCGCGGCCCGGCAGGTTCAGCCGGTGGACCTTGCCGATGACGGCGTTGCGGCTGACGCCGCCGAGCTGCGCTGCGATCTGGCTCGCGCTCAGGCCCTCGCTCCAGAGCTTCTTGAGTTTCTCGACGCGCTCGTCTGTCCAGTTCATGTTTTCGTCTCCGCTCGGCGCCCAGGATGCGGGAATCCCTCGTCGTGCTCCGGACGGGTCCGGAACCTGAACGCCCTAACTCTCTTGCTGACTAGTTCCGCCGCATGCAGTCTAGTAATTGGTCCTTAACCTAGAGACCGGGGGACTCTGTGACAAGAGTCGCCGGAATCCGGGCGAATCGATTTCGGAGTTTTCCCCAACTTGCTGGTCGGGTGTGACTCGATAGAGACACCATCCATGCGCGCCGTGAATCCTCACCTTGCGGGATGTTCAGCGCCATTTCGGCGGCGATTTTGTTGACATCCCGGTGTGAAATGCCGATAGTGCGGCATGCCGCCGAAAGGCGGCTTTTGGCTTTTCTGAAGGCGGGAAAAGTCAAGCCGCATTCCTGTTTTTCCGCATCTCTTTTCGGAGGATCCGTGCATGGCCGATGTCGCGCCGCTCTATGAAACCTACATGCGTGCGCCGCTCAGGTTCACGCGCGGGGAGGGCGTGTGGCTGATCGCCGAGGATGGCGAGCGATATCTGGATTTCGCCGCCGGCGTCGCCGTCAATTCGCTGGGCCATGCGCATCCCCATCTCGTCGCCGCGCTGAAGGACCAGGCCGACAAGGTCTGGCACCTGTCGAACCTCTACGAGATCCCGGGCCAGGAAAGCCTCGGCCGGCGGCTGACGGAGGCCACCTTCGCCGACAAGGTGTTCTTCACCAATTCGGGCGCCGAGGCGCTGGAATGCGCGATCAAGACCGCCCGGCGCTACCATTTCGCCAAGGGCCATCCCGGCAAGTTCCACATCATCACTTTCGACGGCGCCTTCCATGGCCGCACGATCGCGACGATCGCCGCCGGCGGGCAGGAGAAGTATATCGAGGGCTTCGGCCCCAAGGCGCCGGGTTTCCTGAAGGTTCCCTTCGGCGATATCGCCGCCGTCAAGGATGCGATCACCGAGGAGACGGCCGGCATCCTGATCGAGCCGGTGCAGGGCGAGGGCGGTCTGCGCCCGGTCTCGAAGGAGTTCATGCAGGAGCTGCGCCAGCTCTGCGACGAATACGGCCTGCTGCTCATCCTCGACGAGGTGCAGACCGGCGTCGGCCGCACGGGACGCCTCTTCGCCCATGAGCTGGCTGGGGTCACGCCCGACATCATGGCGATCGCCAAGGGCATCGGCGGCGGCTTCCCGCTCGGCGCCTGCCTTGCCACGGACGAGGCGGCCGCCGGCATGGTCGCCGGCACGCACGGCTCCACCTATGGCGGCAATCCGCTCGCCATGGCCGTCGGCAACGCCGTGCTCGACGTGGTACTGGAGGACGGGTTCCTTCAGCATGTGCGCGACGTCGCGCTCGTCTTCCGCCAGGGCCTTGCCGCGCTGAAGGATCGTTTCCCCGACGTCATCGAGGACGTGCGCGGCGAGGGCCTGATGCTCGGCATCAAGGCGAAGATCCCGGTCGCCGACCTCTTGAAGGGCGTGCGGGCGGAGAACCTGCTCGCCGTGCCGGCGGGCGACAACGTGCTGCGGCTGCTGCCGCCGCTGACCGTGACCGCGGAGGAGGCGCGCGAGGGGCTTGCCCGCATCGAGCGCGCCGCGGAAAAACTCACGGCCGCCAAGGCCGCATAGGCCCGCCAAGGGCGCTCGAGGGCGCTGCGGCCGCAAAGGATCCCGGGACAGACAGGACATATCATGGCTAAGCATTTTCTCGACCTTTCCGCCGTTTCGGAAAGCGATCTCCGCGTCATCATGGACGATGCGCACACGCGCAAGGCCGCCAGCAAGGCCGGCACCGAGGCCAAGCCCCTCGCCGGCAAGATGCTCGCGATGATCTTCGAGAAGCCCTCCACCCGAACCCGCGTCTCCTTCGACGTCGGCATGCGCCAGCTCGGCGGCGAGACGCTGTTCCTGTCGGGTACGGAAATGCAGCTGGGCCGCGCCGAGACAATCGGCGACACGGCCAAGGTGCTGTCGCGCTATGTCGACGCCATCATGATCCGCACGACGGACCATGCCCGCCTGCTGGAGCTTGCCGAGCACGCCACCGTGCCCGTCATCAACGCGCTGACGGACCTTACCCATCCCTGCCAGATCATGGCCGACGTCATGACCTTCGAGGAGCATCGCGGCTCCGCGAAGGGCAAGACTTTCGCCTGGACGGGCGACGGCAACAATGTGCTGCATTCCTTCGTGGAAGGTTCCGCCCGCTTTGGCTACACGATGAAGATGGCCGTGCCGATGGGCTCCGAGCCCGACGACAGGATCCTGAACTGGGCGCGCGACAACGGCGGCAACATCCTGCTCGGGCACGATGCGGACAGCGTCGTCGACGGCGTCGATCTCGTCGTCACCGACACCTGGGTCTCGATGAACCAGGAGCACCGTGCGCGCGGCCACAACATCTTCCAGCCCTACCAGGTCAACAAGCAGCTGATGGCGCGCGCCGACAAGGATGCGCTCTTCA
The DNA here is from genome assembly GCA_946481465.1 of uncultured Shinella sp. The sequence goes on from CAMLOC010000307.1 coordinate 2,622, forward strand.
TGCACTGCCTGCCCGCCCATCGCGGCGAGGAAGTGACCGACGAGGTGATCGACGGCCCGCAGTCCGTGGTCTTCGACGAGGCGGAAAACCGCCTTCACGCGCAGAAGTCGATCCTCGCCTGGTGCTTCGGCGTCGTCTGACGACGATCTTGAAAAGCGCCGCCGGCGACACGATCTAGGGGCCATCATGGAGCGCCGCGAGGCGCTTTCTCTGGCGCATGCCCGCCCGGTATGGAATGATCGGCAAGGGCGCGCGCGATATCACGGTAGACGCCTGTCGGACGCAGGCCGGGCCCATGGCCCCGGCAGCGCCGAAGCGTGCAAGGAGCGGAATGATGATGGCGGAAAATGCCTTGAAACTCGGCGAACCCGGCTTTGCCGGCGATGATCATGTGCTGCCGTTCCAGGTGGAAGGCCTCGACGTGCGCGGGCGCGCCGTCCAGCTCGGCCCGATGCTCGACGGCATTCTCGGTCGGCACGACTATCCCGCGCCCGTCGCACGGCTGCTCGCCGAGGCGATCACGCTTACCGTGCTGCTCGGCACCTCGCTGAAGTTCGAGGGCAAGCTGATCGTCCAGACCAAGGGCGACGGTCCCGTCGATCTTCTGGTGGCCGATTTCGCCGCTCCGGAGAACGTGCGCGCCTATGCCCGCTTCGACCAGGAAGCGCTCGACGCGGCGGTTGCGGCCGGCGCCACGGAGCCGCACGAGCTCCTGGGCAAGGGCATTCTCGCCTTCACCATCGACCAGGGCGCGCATACCCAGCGCTACCAGGGCATCGTGCCGCTCGACGGCCATACGCTGGAAGAGATCGCCGGCGTCTATTTCCGCCAGTCGGAGCAGATCCCGACCAAGGTGCGGCTCGGCGTCGCCGAACTCTATGATCGCGATGCGGCCGGCAAGGCGCGCCATCGCTGGCGGGCGGGCGGCATGGTCGCGCAGTTCCTGCCACAGGCGCCCGAGCGCATGCGCCAGGCCGATCTTCCGGGCGGCGACGGCGAGGAAGCCGGCCACAAGATCGACGACGACGATAACTGGGCCGAGGCGAAGGCCATGGTCGAGACGATCGACGCCGACGAGCTGACGGATCCCAATGTCGGCACCGAGCGGCTTCTCTTCCGTCTCTTCCACGAGCGGGGCGTGCGCGTCTACCAGCCGCAGCAGGTCTTCGACCGCTGCTCCTGCTCGCGCGAGAAGCTGAAGGGCGTCCTCGCCGGCCTCAGCGCCGAGGAGATCGCGCATACGGCCGACGAGAAGGGCGAGATCGCGGTGACCTGCGAATTCTGCTCGACGACCTACCGCTTCGAGGCGGCGGAAGTCCTGCCGCAGTAAGGGCGTCTGCCCCTCATCCGGCTGCCGCCACCTTCTCCCCGCAGGCGGGGAGAAGGGAAGGATGCGAGGTTCGGCCCTTCATTCACGGGGATGATTTCAGGAAAACGAGGCGGCTCGGTCCGTTCGCCCCGCTTGCGGGGAGAAGGTGGCCGGCAGGCCGGATGAGGGGCGATTTTGCCCGCTCTCAGTTCAAAACCCGCGGCTGCCCGGGCGTGTCCAGCGAGAAGGCCGGGATGGCGACGTCGAAGGCTTCGCCGTTCTCCGCCTCCATGCGATAGCGGCCGAACATGATGCCCGAGGGCGTTTCGAGCGGGCAGCCGGAGGAATATTCGTAGGTGTCGCCGGGGCGCAGCACCGGCTGCTCGCCGATGACGCCGGGGCCGTTGACCTCGTCGACCTGGCCGTTCTGGTCGGTGATGTGCCAGTAGCGCGTCATCAGGCGCACGGCGACGTCGGAATGGTTCGCGATGACCACCCGGTATCCCCACACGTAGCGGCTGTCGTCGGGATCGGACTGATCGGCCAGATAATACGGCTCTACGGTCACTTCGATGTCGCGGGTCAGCGCACGATACATGGGCAAGCCTTGAACTGATTAGCTTCTGCTATTGTACACGAATGTGGTTTCGTCAAGGATAAGCAAAGAAAGCACCGGCCTCATCGGCCGGTGCTTCCGCATTTGTCCGTCGGTGGGTCGAAAGGGTCAGGACTTGACCCTGGAAAGCGCGCGCGCGAAATCCTCGATGAGGTCGTCGCCGTCCTCGATGCCGGCCGAAAGGCGCAGGGTTCCGGCCGAAATGCCGAGTTCCGCGCGCGCCTCGTCCGTCAGGTTCTTGTGCGTCGTCGTTGCCGGATGGGTGATGAGGCTCTTGGCGTCGCCGAGATTGTTGGAGATCTTCGCCACCTCCAGCGCATCCTGCAGCGCGAAGGCCGCATCCTTGCCGCCCTTCAGCTCGAAGCAGACCAGCGTCGAGCCGCCCGACATCTGCTTGGCGATGATATCGGCCTGCGGATGGTCCTTGCGGCCCGGATAGATCACGCGGGCGACTTCCTTCCGGTCGGCGAGGAAGTCGGCGATGCGGCTCGCATTCTCCGTCTGCTGCCGGACGCGCAAGGGAAGCGTCTCGATGCCCTTCAGCAGCGTCCAGGCGTTGAACGGCGACATGGCCGGCCCCGTGTGGCGGAAATAGTCGTGCAGGTTCTCGTCGATCCACTGCTTGTCCGAAAGCACCACGCCGCCGAGGCAGCGGCCCTGGCCGTCGATATGCTTGGTGGCCGAAT
>CAMLOC010000308.1 GCA_946481465.1 uncultured Shinella sp.
GCAGACGACGCAGCAGGGCGAAGACCTGACGGCCGGCGTCACCGAGAGCGCCGATCGGCATGACGAGCGGGTCGACGACGACGTCCTCCGGCTTGATGCCGTGGTCCATGGCGCGCTCGACGATCTTCTTGGCGACGGCGAAGCGCACGTCCGGGTCCATGGAGATGCCGGTCTCGTCGTTGGAGATCGCCACCACCGGCACGTCGTACTTCTTGACGAGCGGCAGGATGGCTTCGAGCTTCTCCTCTTCGCCGGTGACGGAGTTGACCAGCGGGCGGCCCTTGGCGACCTTCAGGCCGGCCTCGATGGCGGCCGTGACCGAACTGTCGATCGCGAGCGGGATGTCGACGAGGCCCTGGACGATTTCGAGCGTCTGGACGAGCAGGCCCGGTTCCGTCTCGTTGGGGTTGACCGAGGTCACGCCCGCATTGATGTCGAGCATCGTCGCGCCGGCGGCGACCTGTTCCAGCGCGTCCTTGATGACGGTCTCGAAATTGCCGGCCTGCATTTCGGCGGCCAGCTTCTTGCGGCCGGTCGGGTTGATGCGTTCGCCGATGACGCAGAAGGGCTGGTCGAAACCGATGATGATTTCGCGGGTGGCCGAGGCGACGATGGTGCGTGTCATATAAGGTCCTCTGGGGCGGGGCGCTGGTTCTGGTCTAGCGCGCGATTTTCCGTGTTGCAATGCTGGGCGACGGCTGGAGCGCAAGCCCCCTCATCCGACCCTTCGGGCCACCTTCTCCCCAGGGGGAGAAGCGGAACGGAGGCGTCTCGTACTTTTCCTTCTCCCCGGCGGGGAGAAGGTGCCGGCAGGCGGATGATGGGGAAGGCTCCAACATGTATTTTCCGGTCAATGGGGGTGTTGGGCGGCGATCTCCGCCATCTGCTGCTGGTTCTGCTCGACGCCCTCGCGCGTCCTCTCGATGCGCTCGGCAACGAGCTGGTCGACCGGGTTCGGCTCGCGTTTCCAGGGCTTGCGACCCTTCAGCACGCCGGAATCATGCACGATCTCCGCGACATATTCCTCCTGGCGGTAGGCCATGACGTGAATGCCGGAAACGCCCTCGATCTCCTTCACCTCGTTGATGATGTCGACGCAGAGCTGCTTGCCCTCCTTCTTCTGGTCCTGAGCGCCTTCGAGGCGGGCAATGACCGAATCCGGGATATGGATGCCCGGCACGTTGGAGCGGATCCACTTGGCCGTCTTGGCCGAGGCCATCGGGCCGACGCCGACGAGGATGTAGCATTTTTCGTGCAAGCCGAGATCGCGCACCTTCTTCATGTATTCGCGGAACATCGGCACGTCGAAGCAGTACTGGCTCTGCACGAACTGCGCACCGGCCTCGATCTTCTTGGCGAGGCGATAGGGGCGGAAGTCGTAGGGCGGGGCGAAGGGGTTGATGGCCGCGCCGAGGAAGACCTTCGGCGGCGTCGTCAGTTTGCGGCCGGACAGGAATTTTCCATTGTCGCGCATGATGCGCACGGTTTCGAGCAGCGACATGCAGTCGAGGTCGAAGACGGGCTTGGCACCCGGCTGGTCGCCGGCCTGCACGCCGTCGCCTGTCAGGCACATCATATTGGTGACGCCCATGGCCGCGCCGCCGAGCACGTCGCCCTGGATGGCGATGCGGTTCTTGTCGCGGCAGGCGATCTGCATGATCGGCGCATAGCCCATGCGGGTCAGCAGCGCGCAGATGCCGACGGAGGACATGTGGCAGTTGGCGCCGGAGGCATCGACCGCGTTGATGCCGTCCACCCAGCCGTCGAAGATCGCGGCGCGCTCGTAGACGTCTTCCGGGTTGGCGCTGTCGGGCGGGTTGAGCTCCGTCGTGACGGCGAACTCGCCGCGGCGCAGCACGCGCTCCAGCCGGCCGAGCGAGGAATGGCCGGGCAGGGGATCGAGCGGCAGGTGGGGGCCGAGCGGGTTTTCATCGATATGCGCCATGGATCAGGCGTCCTTTCCGGCGGCGGCGGCTTCCCTGGCCGCGGCGGCTTCGGCCGTCACGCGCAGCCAGGACGAGGTTTCGCGCAGCGACTGGTTCACCGGCTTCTGCACGTTCATGATGGCATCTCCCTTGGCCATGTTCTGGGAACCCTTCCAGGCCTGGACCCAGACGCAGGGCATGTCCGGCTCCACCTCGCAATTGCCGTTGGCGCGCACGCCGCCGCAGGGGCCGTTGCGAAGCTGCTTGGGACAGTTCATCGGGCAGGACATGCCCGTGGACGACAGCGCGCACTGGCCGCACATGCGACAGTCGAAGAGGAACCCCTTCACATGCTTCTCGACGAAGGTGATCGGCCGCTCCACGCGCTGGTAGCCGAAGAGCTTCCAGACGGGATGGAGCAGCAGGAAGACCTCGGCGAAACGGTGGTAGAACCACTCGAAGAAGCGGGAGTTGCGCACCGCCCACAGGCGGATCGTGTATTTGCGGCGCGCCCGGCGGCTGGGCGACACGCCGGCCGGCGTGAAGGCGCCGGTGGCGGCCTTCTTCGCAGGGGCGGCATTGCCGGGTTTCTGGATGGCGTCAGCCATTGTCGCGGCCTCCGGCCTTGACGAGGGCGACGAGCCGTTCGCGGTCATAGGCGGCTTCCAGTTCGGCGGCGGCCTTGTCGGCCTCCGCCTCCAGGTCGTCGGAGACCGGGACCGGATCGGCCTTGCGCCATTCGGCGAGGTAGTCGTCCGTCTCGGCCGCGCCGGTGCGCATGGCGCACATGTCGATCGCCTCGGTGAAGCGCAGCGACAGTTCCCGCTTGGCGCTCGTGCGGCCCTTCTTGATGATGATCTGAGCGGGGATGTCGCGCCAGTAGACGATGATGCGGTCAGCCATGTCGAAAATTCTCCTTGCGCTGACAATGCGATCTTGCCGCGCCGCGGGCTTCACCCGCCACGACTGCCCCATGCTCAAAAACGACGCGGGATTCGACTATACAGGCGCTTTTACCAGATGCCGCGGGTCACGCCGTGCCGGAGCCAGGTCCAGACCGGCGGATGATACCATTGCCGCGACGGTCCCGCTATTTTCAAAGGCTTGAGATTGCCGCCGGCCGCATCGCGCATCGCCGCGACGATGACGCCGGTCGAGGCCGCCGTCTGGAGCAGCGGATAGGTGTGCATCGTGTCGCGTTTGGAGGGTTTGACGCGCTGCTGGTAAAGGACGTCGCCGGTGTCGACGCCGGGATCGACGAGATGCACCGTCCCGCCGAAATTTTCCTCGTCGCGGGCGACGCGCGCCCAGTAGCCGCCCTGCAGGCCGCGATATTGCGGGGTGATGCCGGCGTGGAAATTGAGGACGGGGCAGGGGATTGCGGCGAGCGTTGCCGCCTTCATAATGCGGCAGCTGACGAGGAGCAGCGCCGCCGGCCGGATATCCGCCAGCGCTGCCAGCAGTTCGGGACTGTTGGCCGAGGGAACGGCGACGCGGCGGATTGTCGAATCGGCCGAGGGGTTTGCGCCGAATTCCTCGAGGATTTCCTGAGCCCGTTTCGTGGTGAAGCGCTTGCCGTATTTGGAAACGACCATGGTGGCGAGCTGGCCGAGGGCCTGTATCCAGCCGAGCTTTTTCGCCCGCCGGCGGATGAACAGCTTCTTCGATTCGGGCCGTTCCTCGATCACCACCAGGTTCGGAAAGGCGGCCTTGAGGGCGTTGACGACGATTTCCGGGTTGGGGCCGGGCTGGATCAGAATGGCCACCGTTTCCATTCGCGCGTCGCGTTCCGTCATTTCCCAAGCCTCGCCCAATCTTTCGCGGCATCATCGTCGCGAGAGCTTAGGAAGCGGTAACCGCCAGGAGGGATTTGCCCGGAAAGGCTAAATATCGGTTAGCTCCGAATCGCCCCTCATCCGACCCTGTCGGGCCACCTTCTCCCCGCGGGGGAGAAGGGAAGCAAGGGATGCGGCGTCTCGTTTTCCCCTTCTCCCCGGCGGGGAGAAGGTGCCGGCAGGCGGATGAGGGGGCTTACCGCGCCCGCAGCAATTCGTCCGTCAGGTCGCCGTAGCCGGTGAAGCGGTATTCGTAGGCGAGGCCGAGATAGTCCGCCGCCTCCTTCGCCTTCTGCTGCAGGCCCTCGTCCTCGACCTGCGAGAGATAGACGAGCTTCTCGTAGTTGCCGAAATACATCTCCTTCAATTGCGGATAGCGGTCGAGGCCGAGCGGCTCGATGACGAAGGCGCGGAACTGGCGGGCGAGGAAATCGGTGAGGAAGAAGGAGGTGACGTCGTCGTCCCTGGCGGCGAAGGCCTCGTTGCCGGCGAAGAAGGAGTAACAGTGCGGCCCGGCGATGCGCTCGACGCCCTCGCGCTCGCAGAGCCGGTCGAGCAGCCCGCCCGTGCCGCAATCGGCATAGCCGACGAAGATGCGGGAAAACCCTTCCGCGCGCGCCTCGGCGATGGCCTGCTCGACGCCGGGGGCGATCTTTTCCGGATGGGCGTGCCAGATGGCGGGAAGACAGAGCAGGTCGATATGGGAGAGCCCGTTCGCCTGGCGGATCGCAAGCACCTCGCGGGCGATGGCGCCGCAGGCGATGACGCGAACTTTTTCGACGTCGCCACGTTCCGCTTCGTCGCCGGCTGGTCTAGTTTCCGAGTCGAGTGCATTCATGAGAGGATCCTGCCATGACCGCGAAAAGTCTCGCCCGGCTCGGCATCGCCGTTACCGTTCTGCTGGTGCTCAGCGCCTGCGGCAACACCATCCGCGGTATCGGCCGCGACACCGCCAATGCGGTGGATGCGACCCAGGACGCCGGCCGCCGGGTCGTGCATTCCGTCAACTGATATTTCGTCATGCGAGGGCGCCGGTGCAAGATCGGCGCCCTTCCTGAAATCAGCCGGCCTGAAATCAGCCGGCCAGAAATCAGCCAGCAAGCATGTTGTGCTTGCGCTTCATGAATTCCTTGGCGGTCTCCACGGCCACGGCCGCGTCGCGGCAGTAGGCGTCGGCGCCCACGGCCTTGCCGAATTCCTCGTTCAGCGGCGCGCCGCCGACGAGAACGACGTAGTCGTCGCGCAGGCCCTTTTCCTTCATGGTGTCGATGACGACCTTCATGTAGGGCATGGTGGTGGTCAGGAGGGCCGACATACCGAGGATGTCCGGCTGCTCGCGCTCGATGGCTTCGAGATAGTTCTCGACCGGGTTGTTGATGCCGAGGTCGATGACGTCGAAGCCGGCGCCTTCCATCATCATGCCGACGAGGTTCTTGCCGATGTCGTGGATGTCGCCCTTGACCG
>CAMLOC010000309.1 GCA_946481465.1 uncultured Shinella sp.
TGAAATGTCCATGATTTTGATTGGCTTTGTCCGGCAAAGGAAGGCAGGGCCATGGGAATCTTCGAAACACTACGCGACCACTGGATATGGTTTCGCCGGCGGCAGGTGGAACGGGAGGCCTTGCGGCTGCTCGTCGCGCGGCGCGACACGCGACTGCTGCGCGATGCCGGGCTGGCTCTTGCGGAAGACGGCACGGGCGGCTGCGAGCAGCTGCCGCAGGTGAAGGAACGGCACTGGACGGCACCCCTCATCCGGCTGCGCCCGCCATCGCGCAAGCGGGGCAAAGGCGATGTTGTGCCGGCTCTTCACGGCACGCGGGAAAAGCCGGCCGCATAGGCTGTTCCGTCCGCTTGGGCGGGAGATTGCTTTAAAGGCCCTCTCTGCCTGCCGGCATCTCCCCCACAAGGGGGGAGAAGGCTGGCGGCCTGCTCGTTACCTACGTTTTGAACGCCAAGTGTGCCGCAGGTTAAGCCCCTCCCCCTTGTGGGGAGGGGTTGGGGAGGGGTTTTCCCCCCTACTCCGCCTTCTCCCCCGAAAGGCCGCCGGCGAGCTGGACGAGCTTTACGAACTCGGCGCGGTAGCCGAAGGGATCGTTGCCCTTCGCCGCTTCGGCAAGGCCGAGGATCGAGCCGTAGGCGTAGTCCTGCAGGGCGCCCACGCCCTTCAGCTTCTGGCCGAAGGCCGCGACGGCGACGGAGAAGCGCACGTCGGCGGAGGCCGCGCTCACGTCGGCGACCGCATTGGCATCCGTCACCGGCAGGGTGACGAGTTCGCTCCTGTCGCTCGTCGGCGCCTTCCAGCGCATCTTCAGGAAGGCGAGTTCGCCGCTTTCGGCCCCGGGCGCTGCCGCCGCGGCCTCCTTGCCGTAGCGCAAGGGGTCGTTCAGCACGGCGGGGCTACCCTTCGGCGTCACCTCGTAGATCGCCGTCACCCGGTGGCCGGAGCCGATATCGCCGGCATCCACCTTGTCGTTGTTGAAATCCTCGCGGTTGAGCACGCGGGTCTCATAGCCGATCAGGCGGTATTCGGCGATGCGCTCGGGGTTGAACTCGATCTGGAACTTGACGTCCTTGGCGATGGGAAAGAGCGAGGCGCCCGCCTCTTCCACCAGCGTCTTCTGCGCCTCGGCCAGCGTGTCGATATAGGCGGCCGTGCCGTTGCCGTTCTGCGCCAGCGTCTGCATCATGCCGTCATTGTAGTTGCCGCGGCCGAAGCCAAGCACGGAGAGGAAGATGCCGGACTTGCGGCGCGCCTCGATGATGCGCTTCAAATCCTCGTCGCTCGCCGGGCCGACATTGAAATCGCCGTCCGTCGCCAGCATGACACGGTTGACGCCATGCGTCTTGAAGGCCTTCTCGGCCAGCCGATAGGCCGCCTCAATACCCTCCGCGCCCGCAGTCGAGCCGCCCGGCTGCAGCGTGTCGATGGCGTCGAGGATCTTTTGGCGCTCCTTCACCGCCGTCGGCTCCAGCACCACGCCGGCATTGCCGGCATAGGTGACGATGGAGACGGTGTCCGTGTCCTTCAGCTTGCCGACCATAAGGCGGAAGGCGCCCTTCAGCAGCGGCAACTTGTCCGGCGCGTCCATCGAGCCGGAGACGTCGATCAGGAAGACGAGGTTGGCCGCGGGTTGCGCCGTCGCCGCGGTCTCGAAGCCCTTGATGCCGATATGCAGCAACTCGGTGTCCTTGTTCCACGGCGTCGGCATGACGGTGACGGTGGCATTGAACGGCTTTTCCACCGTTTCCGGCCCCTTCCAGTCATAGGGGAAGTAGTTGACCAGCTCCTCCACCCGCACGGCGTCGACGTCGGGCAGGCTGCCGCCCAGGAGCGCGCGGCGCACAAAGGAATAGGAGGCCGTGTCGACATCGGCGGAGAAGGTCGAGACCGGGTCGGTGGCGACGCTCTTGACCGGATTGGGATCGGCCGAGGCGAAGCGCTCGCGGTCCTCCACCGGCGTCGGCATGGCGATGGCATCGACCGCCGCGGAGGGTTGCACGACAGTGCGGCTGAGCGCCTGTACATCGGCCGCGCGGCCAACGGTAAGCGCTTCGGGCATCGCCGCGACAGCTTCTTCCTCGCGGCTTTCGGCAAGCGGTGCAGGCTCGGCGGCCAGCATGTCGGTCGCCTGGGCGGCGTCCGCCTTCGCATCCGCCTCAGGCGCCCGCTTTGCGCTGCCTCCCCGGGCTTCGCCACTCTCCAGCGCCGCGGAAACCTCGCCCGCGCTCAGCGTGGTTTTCTTCGCCTCCTGCTTGCGGGCACGCGGATCCTGGTCGACCGGCTTTTCGGCGACCTCCGTCGTCACGGTCAGCGGCACCGTGCCGTTGTTCACCAGTTCATAGGTCACGAGGCCGGCGACGGGCACGACGAGCAGCGTGGCAAGGGCCGAGCCGGCGAGAAGTCTGCGGTTCATGATGGGGCTCCATATCCGGTTGAAGATGGAGCTCTGACGCCCGCCTGCAGGCGATCCTTGGGGGGCGGCCGCATTTTTTTCCGCATCGTCGAACGCCGTCATCGCGGCGGCAAGCGCGCGGGCGCGGGCCGCGGGGTCGGCGGCGGGGGCCCTGTCGCGGGCGAGTTTTTCGAGGTCGAGATCGCTCATCGTCTGTCCTTCCGTCACGCGGCCGCATCGCGCAAAAGCACCTTCAGGCGCTTGCGGGCCTCGTGCACATGCCAGGAAATCGTCGTTTCGGCGCAGCCGAGCACATCGGCGGCGGCCGCATGGCTGAGGCCTTCGCCGTAGATCAAAAGCACGGCGTCGCGCTGCTTGTCGGGCAACTGGCGCACGGCCTGCCAGAGCTCCTCATTGCCATCGTCGGCAGGCGCGTCGTCCAAGACGGCCCGTTCGCGCAGATAGGCCGCGTCGCGCCATTCGGCCCGGCGGCGCTTGCGCATCTGGTCGCGCGCGGCGTTCAGCGTCACGGTATAGAGCCAGGTGCTGAACCGGCTCGTGCCCTTGAAGCCGCGGATGGCGCCGGCAAGGCGGATGCAGACTTCCTGCGCCACGTCCTCGGCATCCTGCCGGTCGCCGCACCATCGCCAGGCGACGGCATGGATGAAATCATAGCGGCTTTCGACAAGCGCGGCGAAAGCCTGCCTGTCGCCCGATGCCGCCTTTTCGACGAGTTCTGTTTCCACGGGTCCATCCCGATTGCTGTGCACTATCCTTTCAGACGTGCGCCGGCAGGCGATCCTTGGGTGCTTTCGCGAAAAAATTTCTCACCAGGGCAGGTTCTTCACGACGGCGATGATGGTGCCCATCACGGCGTCCCGGTCGTGGCGCCGGATTTCCGGGGCGTAGAGGCTGGAAATGCTGCCGTCGAGGAAAAGCGCGTTGCGGCTATGCAGCCGGTCGCGGAAGAGGGTCGCGAAATCGTGGAAGCGCACCGGATCCTTCGAGATGGCAAAGGCGATCCGCCCGTCGGGAAGGCTGCCCACGCCGTTGCGGATCTGCAGGCTCGTGCCGTCGGCGAGGAACCGCGGGTGGATGTTCCCGTCGATGACCAGCATCGGCCCGGACTGCGTCGCCGCGCGCGGCGAAAGCGCAGCCCTGGCAAAGGCTTCCGTCTCCATCACGCCGGCCTCGCCCTCGCCCACCCAGAACACGCCGTTCGGCTTCAGGAAGAAATTGCCGAACGCATCGCCGCGGTTGAGCGCGCCCGTCTCGCGCCCCTCCTCCACCAGGAGCCCGACCGGCCCGTAATCGGGGTGATACATGCCGCCGTTCATGGCGAAGGTCATGTGCTGCCCGTTGCGCAGGAGATGGGTGTTGAGATGGTCATAGCGCGCGCCGCGAACACCGAGCGTCGCCGCGCCGAAGAGCCGGATCGTCTCCTTCGCCGGATCGACCGTGCAGACGGTGTAGCGGGCGGAGAGATGCTCGATCTCGGCGCATTTCGACGGTTCGGCCATGGCAACGCTCCGCAGGGTCAGGGCGGCAAGAAGGAAGGAAAAGAACACGAGGACGCGCATGCCTCTGGCTCCCTTGGCAATGCGGCGAAATTAGCAGCAGGCCCGCGATAAGATCAAAGCGACAGCGCCGCCATGTGAAAGCGAAGCTGGTCCGCGTCATAGCGGTAGGCCGCCCCGACGGGACAGGCGGCGCGAGAGAGACAACCGGCGGCCATGCAGCCGCCCTGTCCTCCCGGCGTGCGCAGATGCGTGCGGCAGGCGGGCACGTCGAAAAGATCGCGGCGGACGGCGCCGGCGGGACAGGCCGTCAGGCAGGGCTTTCCGGGACAGTGGTCGCACGGGTGCGGCGCGGACGGCGCCGGCGCCGTTTCGAGCGGCGCGGCAAAGCCGAGCGCACCGCGATAGCCGTGCCAGAGGCCGTAGACGGGATGGATGAGGATACCGAGGGGCGAGGCTTTCAGGCCCTCGGCGCGCATCGCCCATTGCTGGAAGGGCTGCCAGGGTGGATCGGAGGGGAACCATGGGGTTGCGCCGGCCGCGGCCGCGATGGGGCGGATGGCCTCCTTCGACCAGGTGTCGAGCGGGTCGCTGCCGCCGCGATCCGGCAAGGCGTCCCGCCAACGGGAAAAGGCCGGCCAGATCGAGCTGCCGATATTGCCGACGAGGACGACGCTGGCCGCCGGGCGGCCATCGGCAAGCGCCGGCGCCCTCTCGCCCGCGGCAAAGTCCACGGTGCCGCGCAAAAAAAGACCGTGCGGCTGGAGAGCCGCACGGATCGTGTCGAGATCCGGGCGACGCGCCCTCACCGGGTCACGTCTCCCTTGAGTTCATAGTGGGGACGCCAGACTTCCTTCTGGATCATGTCCGCCACCCGCGTTGCTCCGCCTTGCTCCCTGGCGCGATCGGGACCCTTTCAGGTGAAGGCGTCGGGCATCGAATCCTTGCGGCTCTTGACGTATGCGAGCAGCGCCTCGTCGATCGCCGGATCGAGATAGGGTGCCTCGTAGCTTTCAAGCCATGTGCGGCAAAGCGCGTTGGCACGCTCCTCGATGCGCTTCTGGCCCTCGATCTCCCACTGCTCGAACGAGTTGTTGTCGGCGAGCGGCGAGCGGTAGAAGGCGGTCTGGAAATTGGCCTGGGTGTGGGCGCAGCCGAGATAGTGGCTGCCCGGCCCGACTTCGCGGATGGCATCGAGCGCCTGGGCGTTTTCCGACAGGTCGACGCCCTCGGCCAGCTTCTGCATCATGCCGAGCTGATCCTGGTCGATCATGAACTTCTCGTAGGACGAGACGAGGCCGCCTTCCAGCCAGC
>CAMLOC010000310.1 GCA_946481465.1 uncultured Shinella sp.
CAGGTAGCACCGCCGCGCCAGGGAGGGCGAACAGGACGACAGGAAGACAGGCGGCGCCACGGCCCATGGCAAGGCCCCCCGCCCACCAGACCGGGCGGCTCGTCCGCCGCTCGGTCTCCGGCGCCAGCAGGAACATGGCGAGCAGGCGATAGCTGACGCCGACCGCCGTGATGCTCAGCCAGCCGCCGAGGCCGAGCGCCGCATGCAGGTCCACGCCGCCGGCGACGAGCCGGGCGAGCAGCGGGCTGCCGCTGAGACCGGAAAGCGCGAAGGTGAAGGCGAGGCCGACAAGGACGGCAGCGACCAGCGCGGCGAGCCCGACGGCGACGAAACGCGCCGGCAGCGGCAGGGGCCGCGCGGCAACGAGCGTGGCGGCGAGGATGGCCGCGAGAAGGCCGAAGCCGACAAGCAGCAATACGCCGCCCAGCGGCAGGAGCGCGAGCGGCAGGTCGACGGCGCCGGACAGCGCCACGAAGCCGCCGACCAGCGCGCAGAGCCCCGCGACGAGCAGCAGCAGGGCCGGCGCCGCGAACCGCCCGCCGACCAGCGGGCGGGCGATCAGCACCGGCACGAATTGCAGGAGCGCCCCTGCCATCAGCAGGCTCAGCCAGCCGATCGCCAGGATATGGACGAGCACCAGCGTCTCCGGCGCGCTGACGGCGACGGCCGGATAGCCGTAGCCCGCCAGCATCAGGCCTTGCCCCACGACGAGCATCAGGCAGGCCAGGGCGAAATAGGACATGGTCCAGCGGGAGAGCGTTGCGCCCTGCATGTGGTTTCCCCTTCGCCGCGTGCCGTTTGCCGTCTCTTGCTAGTGGTCAGAACCGCAGCAGCAATCGCAGCCGCTCTCTTCCAGCCGGTCGATCTCGACGCGCCAGACCTCCGGGCCCTGTTCGAGATAGTCCCAGCCGAACTGGCCCGGGAAGTTCGTCTCGAGCTGGTAGTGCAGCGGGCGCGGATCGTGGTCGCTGGTGATCAGCATCGAATTTCCCGGAAGCAGCGCGCCGAGCATGCCGAAGATGCGCGGATGGCGCTCGCGCGGCGGAATGGTGCGGACATCGATGGAGGGCTTGGCCTGGTCGTCTGACATGGTTTTCTGTTCCGTCCCGGCCGCTCCGATCCCGTTCCGGAGGGCGCGGCCCGACCGACCGGAACCACCCGACGCTACCCCCGCGACCCGCCGGCCACTTTGACGTTGCGCAAACAATTCCGGAAATACGCGGCCGCGATGGCCCCCTGCTTGATTTTTCGCAAAGAAGACCGCCGGCCCGGCCCCTAGGCTTTCCCCATCATCCACTGCGGAAAAAGGAAGGCGCCATGCAACAGGCCCTGATCGAAAAATACGGCGAGGCGCGGCTGCCGCGCTATACGAGCTATCCGACGGCGCCGGCCTTCTCGCCGACCGTCGGCCCCGGCACCTATGGCGACTGGCTTGCCGCCATCAAGCCCGGCGCCGATGCCTCGCTCTACCTGCACATCCCGTTCTGTCGCTCCATGTGCTGGTATTGCGGCTGTCACACGACGATCACCCAGCGCGACGAGCCGATCCTCGATTATATCGACATGCTCCGCAAGGAGATCGACCTCGTCTCGAAAACGGTCGGCGGCCGGCCGACCATCCGCCACGTCCATTTCGGCGGCGGCACGCCCACCATCATGCAACCGGAGGAGTTCCGCGACCTGATCGGCCTGCTGCGCGCGCGCTTCTCCTTCGCGGCCGGTGCGGAGATCGCCGTCGAGATCGATCCGCGCACCCTCACCGCCGAGATGGCGACGGCGCTCGGCGAGGCCGGCGTCACCCGCGCGAGCCTTGGCGTGCAGAGCTTCGATCCCGTCGTACAGAAGGCGATCAACCGCATCCAGAGCGAGGCGCAGACGGCCGAAGCCGCGACAAGGCTGCGCAAGGCTGGCATCACCGGCATCAATTTCGACCTCATCTATGGCCTGCCGCACCAGACGGTCGCCTCCTGCATTGCGACGGCGCAGGCGGCGATCCGCATGCGGCCGGAGCGTTTCGCCGTCTTCGGCTACGCGCATATCCCCTCCTTCAAGAAGCACCAGCGGCTGATCGACGAACGGGCGCTGCCCGACGCCGCCATGCGCAGCGAGCAGGCCGAGGCGATCGCCGAGACGCTGGCCGCCGCCGGCTATGTCCGCATCGGCCTCGACCACTATGCCCTGCCGGAAGACGGCCTCGCCCATGCCGCAAAGCGCGGCCGGCTGCGCCGCAACTTCCAGGGCTATACGACGGATGCCTGCACCACGCTGATCGGCTTCGGCGCCTCGTCGATCGGCCGCACGGCGGAAGGCTACGTGCAGAACGAGGTACCGCCCGGGCTTTATGCCCAGCGCGTCGCCTCCGGCCGCCTCGCCACCGCCAAGGGTTACCGGCTGACGGCGGAGGATCGGCTGCGCGCCGAGATCATCGAGCGGCTGATGTGCGATTTTCGCGTCGACGTGACGGGCATCGCCGCACGGCACGGCTTCGATGCCGCCGCGCTTCTTGACGGCAATGCCCGGCTTGCGGCGCTTGCAGAGGATGGCGCGATCGACATCCGCGGCGGCACCGTCACGGTGAAGCAGGACCACCGCTTCATCATCCGCGCCGTCGCCGCCGCCTTCGACGCCTATATCGACCAGTCGGCCCGCACGCACAGCAAGGCAGCTTGAAACAAAAAGGGCCCGGCATGGTGCGGCATGCCGGGCCCTTCCTCGCAGGTCTCGCGCCTCTATCCGACAAGACCGCGATAGATCGCCGGCAGCGCCGCAGGCAGCCGGGCGATATTGCTGACGATCGCATAGCCGTTGCGGCCGAAGATGGCCGGCACATAGGCCTGCGCCTCCCGGTCGACCGTCACCCCGAACACGCTGACTCCGGTGCGCCGCGCCTCGTTCACCGCCCGGCGGCTGTCCTCCAGCGCGAAGCGGCCCTCATAGTGGTCGACATCGTTCGGCTTGCCGTCGGTGAGCAGCAGCAGGAGCTTTCGCCGGTTCGGCTGCTCGCGCAGCCTTGCCGCCGCATGGCGGATCGCCGGGCCGATGCGGGTGTAGAAGCCCGGCTTCAGCGCCGCGATGCGCGCCTCCACGCCATGGTTCATCGGCTCGCCGAAATCCTTGACCGTCTCGACCCGCACCCAGGAGCGGCGCCGCGAGGTGAAGGTGAGGATCGAATGGTTGTCACCGCAGGCGGCAAGTCCGTGCGCCAGCACCAGCAGCGCCTCCTTCTCCACGTCGAGCACCCGGCGGTTGTCGAACCAGGCATCGGTGGACAGCGACACGTCAACGAGGATGGTGACGGCAAGGTCGTGCGCCTGCGGCCGGCTCATCAGGTGGATGCGGTCGCTGCCCTGCCCGCCGGCGGCAAGGTCGCTGCGGGCGCGCACCACGGCATCGAGGTCCAGCTCCGCCCCGTCGAGCTGCGCGCGCAGCATTTCATGGCGCGGCCGCAGCACCTCGAACTGCCGGCGCACGCGGCGGATCAGGCTCTTCGTATCGGCGTCGGCCTCCGGCACGGCGGCCGTGTCCGGCGCCGGGGAAGCGAGCACCCGGCAATGATCCGGCAAATAGGTACCCGTGCGAAAATCCCATTCGGGATAGGTGTGCTCGCCGGTGAGCCGTGTTCGGTCGAGCGCCTCCGGCGGCAGGTCGAGATCGAAATGGAAGCGGGCGGACGGGCGGCCCTTGCGCTCGCCGAGCGTCATGTCGTCCAGCTCGTCGGCGGCACTCGAATCGTGGTCGTCGCTGTCGTCGCCGGGGCGGTCGACATTGACCATCTCCGCCATGGCGAGGATCTTCTCGAAGCGGTTGAGAATGAAGGGGCTGCGCTCGTTCTTGCGGTTCTCGGCCTTTTCGCGCAACGCGACATGGCGGCCGGTCTCCGGCGTCTGCGGCGCGCCGCCCGTCGCCGGCTCGTCCTCCTCGCCGCGCCCCTCGCCCTCCTCGCGCAGAAGCGCGTCCGGCCAGAGCGGCACCGGCAGCATCGGCAGGTAGCCGGCGGGCGCCCGATGCGGGAAGATGACCGGCAGCGTATCGTCCGCAAGGCCGGCGCCCTTCCTCAGGAGGCTGAGGATGCGGTTCTCCACATGCCGCTCGACGGAGGGCAGCGGCCGGCTGCGGCGCGCCGAAAGCGTGGCGGCCGAAAGCCGCCGGTAGCGCCGCGCAAGGCCCGGAAAGGCCGAGAGCACAGCCTTGACCGTCGCCTCCGCCCGCTGGAGGATGGCAAGGTCGCGCTGGAGCGGATCGCTCTGCGTGACCGGGTCGAGCGGCATCACCGCCATCGTCGCCGCGAGCCAGACATAGAGATCCCGGTTGAGGCCGCGATCGGCGAAGAGGTCGATCGCACCGGGCAGCATCAGGGTCGCGTGGTCGCGGCCGGGCTGCACCAGCTTCTCCTCGCCGAGCCCCATCCGCTGGCGCAGCCTGAGGCGATGCGCCGAGGTGCGCCCGCGGGCGGGCGCGATCTGCACCGCGCCCTCGCCGCCGAAGCCGCGAAAGCAGACGGCGAGCACCGGCCGGACATCCTCCAGCCGCACGGCATGCTCCGGATGACGCGGCCAGGTGCCGGTATTGTCGACGAGCCGGTGCCAGGCCCGGCCGACCGTTTCCTCAAGCTCCAGGAAATCCAGCATGGCGGTTCCTCAGCGGATCATCGCATCGGCGATTTCGAGAAGGGCGGCCCGGACGTCCGGCTCGTCGGTCAGCGGCTCGATCATCGCCGCCCGCACCGCCTCGCGCATGGTCATGCCGCTGTCGATGAGGCAGGCGCAGTAGACGAGAAGGCGAGTGGAGACGCCCTCTTCCAGGTCGTGCCCCTTGAGCGCCCGCAGCCGGTGCGCCAGTTCGACGAGCGGCGCGACCTGCGCCTCGTCCAGACCGCTTTCCGTGGCGACGACGGCGATTTCCTGGGGTTTCGGCAGGAAATCGAACTCGATCGCCACGAAGCGCTGGCGGGTCGAAGGCTTCAGCGCCTTCAGGAGGTTCTGGTAGCCGGGATTGTAGGAGACCACGAGCATGAAGCCGGGCGGCGCTTCCAGCACCTCGCCGGTGCGCTCCAGCGGCAGGATGCGCCGGTCGTCGGTGAGCGGATGCAGCACGACGGCGACGTCCTTGCGCGCCTCGACGATCTCGTCGAGATAGCACACGCCGCCCTGGCGCACCGCCCGGGTCAGCGGGCCGTCCACCCAGACCGTATCGCCGCCCTTCAGGAGGTAGCGGCCGGTGAG
>CAMLOC010000311.1 GCA_946481465.1 uncultured Shinella sp.
ACGGCGCTGCGCCTGATGAAGACGGTCGCCAACCCGCGGGACAAGTACCGGCTGAACCTGCGCACCATCGACTCCGCCGGCGAATCGCTCGGCCGCGAGACCTGGGAATGGGTGAAGGACACGCTCGGCATCACCATCAATGAGTTCTACGGCCAGACCGAATGCAACATCGTGCTCGGCTCGATCGGCAAGCTCGGCGTGTCGCGGCCGGGGCCGATCGGCAAGCCGGTGCCCGGCCATGTGGTGGCCATCATCGATGCGAACGGCCGGGAAATGCCGCGCGGCACCGTCGGCCAGGTCGCGGTGATGCGGCCCGATCCCGTCATGTTCCTCGGCTACTGGAGGAACGAGCGGGCGACGGCGGAGAAATTCATCGGCGACTGGATGACGACCGGCGATCTTGGCCGCATGGACGAAGAAGGCTACGTCACCTTCTTCGGCCGCGACGACGATGTCATCACCTCCTCCGGCTACCGCATCGGCCCGAGCGAGATCGAGGATTGCCTTGCCGGCCACCCGGCCGTGCAGCTTGCCGCCGCCGTGGGGAAACCCGATCCGGTGCGCACGGAAATCGTCAAGGCCTATGTGATGCTGCGCCCCGGCAAGGCACCTTCGCAAGCCCTGGCGGACGACATACGCGACTGGGTGAAGTCGCGCCTTTCCATGCATGAATATCCGCGCGAGGTGGATTTCGTCGACGCCTTGCCGCTGACGACCTCGGGCAAGGTCATCCGCCACCTCCTGCGCAAGCGGGCGGCCGAGGAGACGCCCTTCGCCGCCTGATTTACGAAGCCGCGCCCGCCCCTTAGCGGCGCGCCAGCGCGCGGATCTTCTCGCGCAGCAACCGCGCGACATTGCGCGTGTTGCGGTAGAGGTGAAGCTGCGTCGCCACCTGGCGCACGTCGCGGTCGCGGTTCTGCTGCAGGCCGACGACGAGCGTGCCCATATCCTCGCGCTCCTCCCAGAAGCGGCTCATCACCGGGTGGTCCGGCACGGCGCAGGAATCGGACCGGGCGATGTTGGCATCGTCGAGATGCCACTCCGTCAGCTCCGCCACCAGCAGCTTTCCGGGCGAGAACTTCGCAAAGTCCTCGTCATAGGCGGTCTTCCACGTATAGGCCTCGCCGCCCGTCATGAAGACGATCATCGAGGCGATGGCGCGGCCGTCGAGGTCGAGCGTGTGGATGCGCACGCCGTCGATCTCGGCGAGGTTGCTGATCGCCTCGCGGGCGAAAGCCGCGCGGTAGCGGTCGTTGATCATCGCGGTGCGGCCGCGGCCCTTCCAGCCCGAAGCTTCGAGCAGCAGGAATTCCTCCATGCGCAGCCGGATATCGGCGGGCTGGCGGGCGACGTTGTAGAAAAGCGCGCCCATGGCGTCGAGCTTGCGCCATTGCCGGCGCAGCTCGCGGAAATGCTCCGGCGAGACGGCGTGCTGCAGGTAGGTCTGGCCGTCGAGCAGGCTCTCC
This sequence comes from uncultured Shinella sp., assembly GCA_946481465.1. Next base: position 1,467 of record CAMLOC010000311.1, read on the forward strand.
AGCATCGGGCGGCGATAGGTGTCGGTGACGGTGACGGGAAGGTTTCGGCCGATGGCCACGGCGCGCATCAGCTGCGCGAAGGCGCCGTTTAGGCGCAGGTCCGGCAAAACGAGGATGCCCGGCAGGCCGCTGCCCGCACTGCCGAGGGCTTCCAGCACGTTGTCGAGCGTCTCGGCGGCCTCCTCGGCATCGACGAGCGGTGTGCCGAGCGGGCCGAACGGGTTCGACCACACACGCAGGATGCTGGAGCCGATGGAAAAGCCCGGCTTCTCGATGGAGAACGGCATGAGGAAGCGCATGCGGCTGCGCCCGGCGCCCTCGTCGCGCAGCACCGAAAGGCGCACGGTGCGGTCTTCCAGGCGCGGCATGGCGGGCGCGAGGAAACGGCCGGTGAAGAAGACGTTCGGCTCCATGACGCGGTTCGACAGGAAGTCGAGCTCCTGCTGCAGCTCATAGCCGGCCGTCGCCGGATAGAGCGCCAGCGACCGGCCGGGCCGGCCGACCTCGATGCGCTGGTCCGCCGGAGGGGCATTCGAGAGGGCGGGCGGAATGGCCGCCTGGACGCGTCCTGCCGCGATCGTGTGGTCGAAGCCGTGGCTATCGGTCATGGCGGTCCATCCCGTTGGCAAGGCTTGCCTTCACCGGATTGGCGAAGGCGAAGAGAATGATGGAGAGTTTCCTGCGCACGACGAGGTGCAGCAGCAGCGCCTCGACGATCATGGCGCCCGCGGTGGCGGCGGCAGCGCCCGTCAGGCCGAAGAGCGGAATGAGCGTGACGTTGAAGCTGATATTGGCCGCCAGCGCCACGGCGTAGACGAGGACGCAGAGTTTCTGCTGGCCCGCCATGGTGAGCAGCACCTCGCCCGGCCCGATCAGCGCCTTGGCGAGGATGCCGACGAAGAGGATGAACATCAGGCTGTAGCCGGCCGTGAAGGCGGCGCCGAACAGCGACAGGAGGAAATGGCCGAGCGCCAGCACGCCGAGCCCGACGGCCAGCGACGGCCAGAAGCTCCAGCGTACCGTCTCGCCGGCAAAGCGCGCCAGCGCCACCCGGTCGCCGGACGAGAACAGCGCGGAAAAGCGCGGCGCGGCCGCGGCCTTCACCGAGAAGAACACGAAATGCACAAGCGCCATGGTCTTTGCCGCGGCGAAATAGATGGCGACGCTTTCCGGGTCGAGATAGAGGCCGACGACGATGACGTCGGAATTGGTGAGCAGGAAGCCGAAGCCCTCGATCAGGAAGATCGGCAGCGCCGCCTTGATCCAGAGGGAGAACTCCAGCTTGCGCGGCCCCTTGACGTAACGCCTGCTGAGCCGGCGCAGGATGTTGAAGAACTGCACGACGGTCGTAAGGTAGGTGGCCGCGAGCGCGGCGACCATGGCGGTGAGCGCGGTATGCGGCGCATCCAGGTAAACCGCCAGGACCATGAAGCCGAGGATCAGCAGCGGGCGGATGATATAGGTTGGGCTGAGGGCCACCACCGCCCAGCTATGGGCGCGCGCCGTGCTGTGCAGCACCTCGCCCAGCGCGATCAAAGGCATGCAGAACACGCCGACGAAAAGCGGCACCACAAAGAAGTAGGCAAAAAAGTGGTGGAATAACCAGAGGACGCAGAGGCCGACGGCCGCCAGCGCCGTCGAGGACAGCATGGCGAAGACGCGGGCCGTCGAGGTGAGGCCGCGGATCTCCGCATGTGCGCTGCGACCCGCATAGTCGGGCAGGAAGCGCACCACGGTGGTGTGGATGCCGAGGCAGGACATGTCGCCGAAGATGACGACCAGCGCCCAGACGAAGACGAAGATGCCGTATTCGAACTCGCCCATCAGGCGGGCAAGGACGATCTGCGAGAGAAAGGCGATCGCCGCATTGCAGACGCGAATGGCGAAGGTGACGAGCGCCATGCGCTGGGCAAGGTTGCGGGGATCATCGCTGATGAGGATCGTTCCCAGCGCGCGCACCAGCGGTTCCACCCTGCCGCGCAGGGCCGATGGCAGCAATTTCTCCGCCGACTGAATGACCGCCATCAACACAGGAACCCGAACGCAACGCAGAACAGAACGAGGATCAGTCTTGTCAGATCAGGGTTAACAAACGGTTGGATGGCAAAGAATACGCGGCCCGGACATGATATTCAAAAGGCCAGCCGCGGATCGAGCCCTCTCCTCCGTCATGGTCGGGCTTGACCCGACCATCCACATCACAAACGCGGCGCGTGCCGCGTCATCCTCGGGTCAGGCCCGAGGATGACGTTGGAGAGAGGAGGCGGCGGACAGGATCAGCCGCCAACGTCATTTTTGATCACGCCTGTTCGAAGGCGCCGTGGCAATGCTTGTATTTCTTGCCCGAACCGCAGGGGCAGGCCTCGTTGCGCGACACGCGGCCCCAGGTCGCCGGATCGTTCGGATCGCGATCCTCCGGCGACACGCCGACGGCCATGAAGCCGCCGCCATTGCCTTCGCCGAAATCGTCCTCGCCGGTCGTGCCGTCGATATGGTGGCCTTCCATGTCCGGCGGCACCGGCGCGGGGGCGTCGGCGGCCTGGCGCACCAGTTCGACGCGCATCAGCTGCGCGGTAACGGTCTGGCGCAGGTTCGCCAGCAGCGCCTGGAAGAGCTCGAAGGCCTCGGCCTTGTATTCCTGCAGCGGATCGCGCTGGGCATAACCGCGGAAGCCGATGACGGAGCGCAGGTGGTCGAGGTTGACGATATGCTCGCGCCAGAGATGGTCCAGCGTCTGGAGCAGCACCGAGCGCTCGACATAGGTCATGATCTCGGGGCCGAAACGCTCTGCACGGTCGGCGGCGGCCTGGTCGGTCGCCTTGTGCAGGCGCTCCAGGATATCCTTCTCGTCGATGCCTTCCTCGGCTGCCCAGGCGTCGATCGGCAGATCGAGGTTGAGCTGTTCGAGAACGCCCTTCTTGAGGCCCGCCACATCCCACTGCTCGGCATAGGCGTTTTCCGGAATGTGCATCCGCACGAGGTTTTCCACCACTTCGTGGCGCATGTCGCCGACGATTTCCGAAAGGTTCTCGCCGTCCATCAGCTCGATGCGCTGCTCGAAGATGACCTTGCGCTGGTCGTTCAGCACATCGTCATATTTCAGCAGGTTCTTGCGGATATCGAAGTTGCGGGCCTCGACCTTCTTCTGCGCCCTTTCGAGCGCCTTGTTGATCCAGGGATGGACGATCGCCTCGCCTTCCTTGAGGCCGAGCTTCTGGAGCATGGAATCCATGCGCTCGGAGCCGAAGATGCGCATCAGGTCGTCCTGCAGCGACAGGAAGAACTTCGAGCGGCCCGGGTCGCCCTGGCGGCCGGAGCGGCCGCGCAGCTGATTGTCGATGCGGCGGCTCTCGTGCCGTTCGGTGGCCAGAACATAGAGGCCGCCGGCGGCGAGCGCCTTCTCCTTGAGCTTCTGCACTTCTTCGCGGATCGCCTTTTCCCGCGCCTCGCGCTCCGGCCCGGGCTCGACCTCGGCCAGTTCCTGCTGGATGCGCATGTCCGGGTTGCCGCCGAGCTGGATGTCGGTGCCGCGACCGGCCATGTTGGTGGCGATGGTGACGGCACCGGGCACGCCGGCCTGGGCGACGATATAGGCTTCCTGCTCGTGGTAGCGGGCGTTCAGAACCTGGAACCTGGAGAAGCCGCTCTTCTTCAGCATGTCGGCGAGCAGCTCGGATTTTTCGATCGACGTCGTGCCGACGAGCATCGGCTGGCCGCGCTCGTGCGCCGCCTTGATCTCGTCGATGATTGCCTT
>CAMLOC010000312.1 GCA_946481465.1 uncultured Shinella sp.
CGCGCATCCTCGACTGGACCGACCGCACGACCTGCGTGCTCTTCGGCGACGGCGCCGGCGCCATCGTGCTGGAGGCCGCGGAAGGGGCGGGCACCAACCAGGACCGCGGCGTGCTGACGACGCAACTGCGCTCCGACGGCGCGCACCGCGAAAAGCTCTTCGTCGACGGCGGCCCGTCCACCACGGGCACGGTCGGCCATCTGCGCATGGAGGGCCGCGAGGTCTTCAAGCATGCGGTCGGCATGATCACCGACGTGATCGTCTCGGCCTTCGATGCCACGGGCTTTGCCGCCGGGGACGTCGACTGGCTGGTGCCGCACCAGGCGAACAAGCGCATCATCGACGGTTCGGCCAAGAAGCTCGGCATCCCCCTCGAAAAGGTCGTCGTCACTGTCGACCTGCACGGCAACACCTCTGCCGCCTCGATCCCGCTGGCGCTGGCCGCGGCGGCCGGCGACGGGCGAATCAAGGAGGGCGACCTCGTGCTGCTGGAGGCGATGGGCGGCGGCTTCACCTGGGGCGCGGTGCTGCTGCGCTGGTAGTCGCTTCCCTCCGGAAGGCGGGCAACGGGCAGGCTCCGGCCGCCCCTTCGCCGGGGTGGAGCGCCGGTCGGGCGCCCTATCCCGCGTCCGGGCGCAGGGCCGCTTGACCCGGGGGGGCAAGGACAATACTCTTCCGCCACTTAACCATAGGCTTTCAATGGGAAATCGGTGAGGAACGATGAGCGGCAAGACGGTGACACGCGCAGATTTGGCCGAATCCGTTTTTCGGAAGGTCGGCCTTTCCAGGACTGAATCCGCAGAGCTTGTCGAAACCGTGATCGACGAGATCTGCAATGCCATCGTGCGCGGCGAGAGCGTGAAGCTCTCCTCCTTCGCCACCTTCCAGGTGCGCGACAAGAACGAGCGCATCGGCCGCAATCCGAAGACCGGCGAGGAAGTGCCGATCTCGCCGCGCCGGGTGATGACCTTCAAGGCGTCGAACGTGCTCAAGCAGCGGGTGCTGAAGGCACATCTCTCGCGCAAGGCGAAACAGAAGCCGGCTTCGCCGGCTTCCTGAGCGATTTTCTGCTCCTTGCCGGCGGTTCGGCAATTTGAAACTTGAATATCGTCCGGCAACCCGCTGAAATGAATACGATTCGGCAGGGCCTTCCGTTGCCGTGCCATGGGTTTTCACCGAGGGTAGAATGGACAAGAGTCCGGACGCGTTCCGCACCATCAGCGAGGTTGCCGACGATCTCGACCTGCCGCAGCATGTGCTGCGCTTCTGGGAGACGCGCTTCACGCAGATCAAGCCGATGAAGCGCGGCGGCGGGCGCCGCTACTATCGCCCGGAAGATGTGGACCTGCTGAAGGGCATCCGCCATCTCCTCTACGACCACGGCTATACGATCAAGGGCGTGCAGAAGCTCCTGAAGGTCAACGGCAACCGCTTCGTCGCGGCCATTGCCAGCGGCGACCTTGCCACCGTCGAGGCGCTGGCCGCGGCGAGCCACGAGGAGCCGCCGCCGCCCAAGGCCGGCAGCGACGAGGACCAGATCGTCGGCCGCGCCAAGGCGCCGGCCAGCCGCCGCTTCTTCTCCTTCGTCGGCGGCGGCGACGAGACGCCGGAGATCTCCATCGGCAAGACGAGCGTCGGCAAGGAAGACCGCGCGCTCCTGCAGGAAGCGCTCTACGATCTCTTGGAATGCAAGCGCCTGCTCGACCAGGTGCGCTGAGGAAGAAAAGGCCCCGCACGGTGGCGGGGCAAACAAGCGTCACGCTTGGCTCTTTGTGACGCGGGGGAGTGCTCGCAAATGACAAGCGAGCGGGATCACATTACGACTTTCGTCTAAGGCCCGGGAAGGTCTGATTCGGGATTTCCGGTACGCTTGTGCAAAAAATTGCGCTTTTCGTCGCTGAGGTCGGCGGCACAGGGTGGGGATGGCGACGCCCGCGCGAGACGCGCGCGCCTCTCCGGCACGGATCGGAAACCCGTGGCGTTTTTCGTGGAAGTTTCTGGCGGTTTCGTCCCTGCCGCCTATTTTTGGGCTTGCATCCAAGTGCCCGAGACTATAGGGGTTTCGGCGGTCCGGAATGTAGCGCAGCCCGGTAGCGCACTTGACTGGGGGTCAAGGGGTCGTGGGTTCGAATCCCGCCATTCCGACCATTTTCCTTTTATTTTCGACAGGATGCATGGTTCCGCCGGAACCTTGCGACTTGTCTTGCGTTCTCCTCGGCCGGCCTCGTTCGCCGGTGATATCGGCAGGGTCAAGGAGACGGAAATGGAAGATGCAGGCGTTGGCTGGATTGCGGCCATCATCATCGGCGGTGTAGCGGGCTGGCTCGCCGAGATGTTCATGAAAAGCAATATGGGCGTTCTGATGAACATCCTGCTCGGCATCGTCGGCGCGGCGGTGGCGAACCTCTTGCTCGGGCTGATCGGCGTGTCGCTCGGCGGCTGGATCGGCTATCTGATCGCGGGCTTTATCGGCGCTTGCATCCTCATCGCGCTGGCGCGGGCGATCCGGCGTTAGAGTTTGTCAGGGAAAAGTGGGAACCGGTTTTCCCGAAGAGACAAACGAAAACAAAGAAATCCAGCGTCTGTCGGATTCGGAATGAACCTGGCAGACCCTGGAGCCATTCCAGCGAAAGCCGCCGCTCCGGAAGGGGCGGCGGCTTTCGCTTTCAGGCGATCAGGCCGCGATAGATCGTCTCGGTCTCGCAGACCATGCGCTCGAGGCGGTATTCGGGGCTGCGGGCGCGGGCGCGGGCGGCGGCGGTGTGGCGGGCGAGCTGGCCGGGATCGCTGAGCCGCAGCATGGCCTCGGCGAGGGGGGCCGGATCGTCGGCGTTCTTCAGGAGAATGCCGTTCTCGCCGTCCTTCAGCACCGTGGAGACGCCGCCAACATCGGTGAGGATCAGCGGCCTGCCGGCGGCAGCCCCCTCCAGCATCACATAGGACATGGCCTCGTAGCGGCTCGGCATGGCGAGCACGTCGATGGCGGCCATCGCCTCCACGCCGGTGAAGCCGGTGGTGAGGTGGATGCGGGCCGCCTGGCCGCTCGCCTCGACTTGCCGGCGCACCTCCTCCTCCATGTCGCCGCTGCCGATCATCAGGAGACGGGCGTGCGGCACGCGTTCGGCAACGCGCGCGAAGGCCGCCACCAGGCGTTCCGGCGCCTTCTGGTGGCAGAGCCGGCCGACGAAGCCGAAGAGCAGCGCCTCCATGGGAATGCCGAGCGCCTGGCGCACGGCGGCGCGGCGATCGGCCGGCGGCGTCTCGACGCCGTTGACGACGATCGACAGCTTTTCACGCGGCATGCCGAGCGCGCGGGCATGGGCATATTCATCGGCGGAAACGCAGATGACGCGATCGGTGAAGGCGCGGGCGAGCAGCTTCTCGATCGCGCCGTAGACGTGGCGGCCGAGCGCGCCGAGGCCGGGATCCATCGTGTAGAAGGCATGCGGCGTATAGACCCGCGGGGTGTGGCGGCCGGGCAGGCGAAGGCGCGCCAGCGCGCCGGCCTTGGAACTGTGGGCATGGATGACGTCGAAGGGACCGGCGCTGCGCATGACGGCGCGGATCTGCCGCCAGGCATAGAGGTCCGACGGGCCGGGCGCGCGCGTCATGGCGACGGCGTGCAGGCCGGCAAGGCCGAGCGCCTGCATCTCCTCGACGAAGCGTGCCTCCGCCCGCAGCGGCGAGTAGATGGCGTGCACGGCATGGCCGCGGGCCGTCAGGCCGCGGCACAGGTCGATGAAATGCCGGCCGGAACCGCCGCCGCCGGTCTCCAGCACCTCGAGGAGGCGCATCCGGCGCAAAACCCTGTCCTGTCTTCTTGTCATGGTGCTGTCAGTCCGGGGCGGTCAGCCTGTTGTGGCGCTTCTCGAGGGCAAGGCATCCCCAGACGATCCCGAGCAGCAGGTAGAAATGCCGCCAGTGATCCGTGTCGATGACGAAGCCGATCGCGGTATGGCCGGCGATGGTGATGTAGGAGATCATCAGGAAGGGTTGCCAGGGCCGGTTGCGCAGGAGCGCCTTGAAGCCGGCCGAAAGCGTCCAGAGGATCAGCGCGAGGTAGGAGGTGAAGCCGAGCCAGCCGTAGGTGGTCAGCGATTTCAGCCAGATATTGTGCTCGTCCTCGGGAAACAGCTTGCTGAACTCCATGGGGCCGATGCCCAGCGGCTTTTCCATCGCCATGAGGAAGCCGATGCGGTGGCGTTCGAAACGGCCGAGATGGCCGCCGTCATAGTCCTGCACGAGCTGGGTGCGGCTGGAGAAGAGGTTCGCCACCTTGTCGAACTGCAGCGCGACGACGAGCGCCACCACCATCAGGCCGGCGGCCGAGAGGCTGAGGATGAGGATCTTGAGGCGGAACGCCCCGGTGCGCTCCTTCAGCAGCATGACGAAGACGAGCGCCACCACGCAGAGGAGATAGAGCCCCCAGGCGGCGCGCGAGAAGGACAGGAAGATGCCCAGCGCCAGCACCAGCACGCCGAGAACCTTCAGCGGCGCGCCGAGGATGCGGCCGGAGAGCAGGCCGTAGAGCAGGTAGAGCGAGGGGCCGACGAGGAAGGGGCCGAAGACGTTCGGGTCCTGGAAGGCGCCCTTGGCGCGGTCGTAGAGCGTGAAGGCCTCGGCGCCGGGAAAGGCATGGAAATAGCCGAGGATGCCGAGCGTGGCGGTGATGAGCGCGCCGGCCACCCAGGCGCGGAAGATCAGCACCAGCCGCGCCGGATTGGCTTCCACGATGGCGGCGAAGAACACGCTGGAGAGCGCCAGGAAGAGCGAGACGGCGATGTACATCGGCCCGACCGACAGGTCGTCGAGCATGGTCAGCGACAGCATGCCGCCGATGTTGAACAGGATGAGCAGCACGAGCAGCGGCGCGATGCCCCGCGAGATGCGCAGGCCGACGATCGCCCAAAGGCCGATGAGCCCGGCCATGAAGAGCTCGTAGGGCGCCGGCTCGCTGATGACGAAGCCGGAGAGGAACACCCCGACGGCCACCAGCAGCGAACCGATGATGCCGAGGGCCGCCAGGCGCGGCCGGAACGGCGCCGCATAGGGGAGGGCCGCGTCGCTCAATAGGCGTTTTCCGTGTTGAGCAGGCGCATGGGGGTCAGGACGAGGATCTTCAGGTCCAGCCAGAGCGACCAGTTCTCGATGTAGTAGAGATCGAATTCTGTACGGAAGCGGATCTTGTCGTCATGGTCGATCTCCCCGC